>CANHAG010000188.1 GCA_947458525.1 Rhodospirillaceae bacterium
AAGCATGGCCGGGATTTTCGCCGCCGGCGATAATGTGCGCGGCGCGTCGCTGGTTGTCTGGGCGATTGCGGATGGGCGGCGCGCCGCCGCCTCCATGCTCGAGTATCTGGCTCTGACCGAACGCGCGAGGGCGGCATGAAGGAAAATGAAAAGCTGATAACGCCTGACGCGCCATGCTCCTTCCCCCGCAAGGTGGTGGGTGGGGTGGGGGCATTATCTGGAAGGGCTGTGCCAGATAACGCCCCCCTCCTAGCCTCCCCCCTGCGGGGGGAGGAATGGCATGCCCTATGGGAATCTGAAGCCGACCGGCTGGAGCAGCACGGGCTCTACCGGCGCGAGGATGAGCATGATGCCTGCGGCGTTGGGCTTGTGGCCGAGCTGAATGGTGCGCCCAGCCGCCGGGTGGTGGAGGCGGGCATCATGGCGCTGAAATCCGTCTGGCACCGCGGTGCGCTTAATGCCGATGGAAAAACGGGGGACGGGGCAGGCGTACATCTGCAATTACCGCGCGGATTTTTCCTCGACTGGCTGGCGCGGTTCAAGGATGTGCCAGCAGAAGATACCCGACTCGCCGTGGGGATGATTTTCCTGCCACGGCGCGATTTCGCAGCGCAGGAAGAAGCGCGCATCATCATCGAAACGGAAACGATTCAGCATGGCTACAGTATCTTCGGCTGGCGGCAAGTGCCCATCAATGCCGAGGTGATAGGCGATGTCGCCCGCGATTCCTGCCCGGAGATTACTCAGATTCTCATTCGCGGCAACGCGGAAGAAAGTGAAGCCGCGTTTGAGCAGCGGCTTTATGTGCTGCGCCGACGCATCGAGAAAAAACTGCGGGAAAAAGCGATTCCGCAGGTCTATATCTGCTCGCTCTCCTGCCGCTATATTATCTATAAAGGCCTGTTTCTTGCCGAGCAGTTGACGGAATTTTATCCGGATATCACGAGCCCGCATTTCATCTCGAACTATATTATTTTTCACCAGCGTTTCTCCACCAATACCAGCCCGAGCTGGCATCTCGCCCAGCCTTTCCGCGCGGTGGCGCATAATGGCGAAATCAACACCCTGCGCGGCAATCTCAACTGGATGAGCAGTTTTGAAGCGAGTTTCGGCGCGTTTGAGCTCTCGCCGTATCTGGACGATTTAATCCCCGTCATCTCGCCCGGCCTTTCAGATACCGGCGCGCTCGATGCGGTATTTGAACTTCTGGTGCGTGCTGGCCGCCCGGCACCACTCGCCAAACTCATGATGATTCCGCCCCCCTGGCGCAAGGACGGGGAAATGCCGGCAGCGCAAAAAGCCATGTATGAATATTTCACCTGCCTCGTCTCGCCGTGGGACGGGCCGGCCGCGCTCGTGGGCACGGACGGCCGCTATGTGTTTGCCGGCATGGATCGTAACGGCCTGCGCCCGCTGCGCTATACGGTGACGACGGATGGGCTGCTGATTCTGGGCTCTGAAGTGGGCATGGTGCCGGTGGAAGATGCACGGGTGGCTGAATATGGCCGGCTCGGCCCGGGGCAGATGATCGCGGTCGAACTTGAGGCGGGAAAATTTTATAAAGATACGGAGATAAAAAACCTCTTCGCCGCTGCCAAGCCTTATGAGGAATGGGTCAAACCCATCACGCGGCTAAAACGCCTGAAGCTTGCCGCATACCCGGCCAAGAAACTGCCGCAGGGAGAAGAATTGCTGCGCCGTCAGGCCGCCGCGGGATTCACGCGCGAGGAAATCGAGACTATTCTTTTGCCCATGGCAAGCGAGGGTAAAGAGCCGGTCGGCTCGATGGGGGATGATACGCCGCTTGCCATTCTCTCACGCCATTACCGGGGGCTGCAGCATTTCTTCCGCCAGCATTTTTCGCAAGTCACCAATCCGCCGATTGATCCCATCCGCGAATCGCGGGTGATGAGCCTGCTCACCCGGCTGGGGCCGGTTGAGCATATTCTTGGCGAACAGTGCGATCTTCGCCATGTGCTGGAGCTGGATTCGCCCTTTCTGCTGACCCATGAATATGAGGCACTGGTCGCCGCGCGCGGCAGCCATATCGCGGTGATTGACGCGCTATTTGAGGATGACGGCAGCCCCGATGCGCTGCGCCGTGGGCTTGATGCAATGTTGAAATCCGCCGATAAAGCGCTGAAAAGCGGCAAACATATCATCACCCTCACCGACGAAAAATCCGGCCGCGGCAAGGCCGCCATTCCCATGATTCTGGCGGCCGCGGCACTCCATACGCATATGGTGCGGCAGAGCTACCGCAAGAAAATGTCGATCATCGCGCGTTCGGCGGTGACGCTTGATGTCCACGCTGCGGCGGTGCTGATTGGGGTGGGGGCAACGGCGGTGAATCCCTACCTTGCCGAGGCCACCATTCTTGACCGCCATACGCGCGGGCAACTGGGCGCACTTACGCTCGAACAGGCGCTTGCCAATTACCGTCAGGCGCTGCGCGAGGGGCTTCTCAAAATCATGTCAAAAATGGGGATTTCGGTCGTGGTCTCCTACCGCGGCGGGCGGAATTTTGATGCGATTGGGCTGGCGCGATCTCTCATTACTGAATTTTTCCCCGGCCTGATTTCGCGCATCTCAGGCATTGGCCTGAAGGGGATTGAAAAACGCGTGCTGGCACTCCACCGCCATGCATGGCATGAGGCGCGCGCCCTGCCCCTGCCCATGGGCGGATTTTATAAATATCGCAGCGAGGGTGAGACCCATGCCTATCAGGCCGAGCCCATCCATGTGCTGCAAACTGCCTGCGGCAATGGCAGCTACCGCACCTATAAACGCTATGCGGATATGATCTATGCAGAGCCGCCGATCAATTTGCGTGACCTGCTGGAATTCCGCTCCGACCGCGCGGCCATTCCGCTCGAGCAGGTGGAATCCGTCACCGCTATTCGCAAGCGTTTTGTCGCGCCCGCCATGTCGCTTGGCGCACTCTCGCCGGAAGCCCATGAGACCCTCGCTATTGCCATGAACCGTATTGGCGCGGCCTCCAATTCCGGTGAGGGGGGCGAAGGGAACGAGCGCTATCAACCTTATGCGAACGGGGATAACGCCAACTCCACCATCAAGCAGGTGGCTTCGGCGCGGTTTGGAGTGACGATTGAATATCTGAACGCCTGCAGCGAACTGCAAATCAAAGTGGCCCAAGGCGCGAAGCCCGGCGAAGGCGGGCAGTTACCGGGGTTCAAAGTGACAGAAACCATTGCCCGGCTGCGCCATGCTACGCCCGGTGTGTCGCTCATTTCTCCGCCGCCGCATCATGATATTTACTCCATCGAAGACCTCGCCCAGCTCATTTATGATTTGAAACAGGCGAACCCGGAGGCGATCGTCTCGGTCAAGCTGGTGGCACAATCAGGCATCGGCACGATTGCGAGTGGCGTCGCCAAAGCCATGGCAGATAAAATCGTGATTTCCGGCCATGTGGGCGGTACGGGGGCTTCGCCCTATTCCAGCATTAAACATGCCGGCGCGCCGTGGGAAATGGGGCTGGCCGAGGCGCATCAGGTGCTGACACTCAACGGCCTGCGCCACCGGGTGATTCTACAGACAGATGGCGGGCTTAAAACCGGCCGCGATATTGTGATGGCCGCCATGCTGGGCGCAGAGGAATATGCGATCGGCACGCTCTCGCTTGTCGCCATGGGCTGCCTCTTGGTGCGGCAATGCCACAGCAATACCTGCCCGGTCGGCATCTGTACGCAGGATGAAGCCTTGCGGCAGAAATTTGGCGGGTCGGTGGAAAAAGTCATTGCCCTCATGAGTTTTCTGGCCGAAGAGGTGCGCGAGATTCT
>CANHAG010000189.1 GCA_947458525.1 Rhodospirillaceae bacterium
ATCCGCAAATATCGAACAGGTGATATAGACGAGCCGCCCCCCGGGGCGGACAAGTCGCGCCGCACTCGCCAGGATGCTCGCCTGCAAGGCTTTGACTTCCGTGATATCTTCCGGGGTAAAGCGCCATTTCAGGTCGGGGTTGCGCCGCCAGGTACCCGAGCCTGAACAGGGTGCATCCACCACCACCCAGTCGGCTGAATCCTTGTGGCGTTTGATGAAGGGGTCGCTCTCGCCAGTAATCACGTGCGTCACCACGTTATTCACCCCTGCCCGGGCGAGGCGTTTTTGCATCTGCTTCAGCCGGGTGGCGGAGCTGTCCCATGCAAGAATCCGCCCTTTATTTTTCATGGTGGCGGCAACCGCCAGCGTCTTGCCCCCGGCGCCGGCGCAGAAATCAATCACCTTATCGCCCGGTTTTGCCTCTACCAGCAGGGCGGCGATCTGGCTGCCTTCATCCTGCATTTCGAACCAGCCATCCTTGAAGGCCTGCGTATTAAACGCCGCAAAACGTTGATGCAGCCGGACGCCAATGGGCGAATGCGGGGTGGGGGAAGCGGTATAGCCCTCCTTATCCAGCGCATGAATCAGCTCGGCAACGCCAGGACATTTAAGGGTATTGACGCGCAAATCCACGGGCGCTTCCTGACTCAGAGCTTTCATTGCCTCCGGCAGTGCATCCCCAAAGGCTTCTTCGAGCCTTCCGGTCATCCAGTCCGGAAAATTATAGCGCGCAGGCAGCGGCATGCGCGGGTCGTAAAGCTCCACATCTTCAAGCTTCTGTAAGGTACCGCGCTCGGCATCATCAAGCCGGGCGGGGGCATATTTCTGGCCGGTGAACAGCGCGCTCACCTCCTCCCACCCCAGTTTGCGGCAAAGTACGAGCGCCGCCATCACCACCCGGCGCGGGTTGGCAGCACGGTTCATCTGCTCCAGATGCCACTGAATCGCGGCGCCGTTTCTGGTCACTTCATAGACGAGGGAAGCTATCGCCCCGCGATCTTTGGAGCCGATATAGCGCCGGGCCTTGAAATACGCGTTGAGAATCGCATCCATGGGCGCGGCGCGTTTTTTCTCCCAGGTGCTTTCCACCTGTTCGAGCAGCTCAATCGCCGCCTGTATCTGCGATCCGGGTTTCATCTGGAGATTTGTTACCCTTCCACCCGGTAATTGGGGGATTCGCGGGTGATGGTGATGTCATGGGCGTGAGATTCACGCAAGCCCGCCCCGGTCATGCGCACGAAACGCGCGTTTTTCTGCAATTCCGGAATCGTTGCGTTACCGGTATAACCCATGGCGGCCTTAAGCCCGCCGACAAGCTGATGAATAACACCGGCGACCGGCCCCTTAAACGGCACCCGGCCTTCCACCCCTTCGGGGACGAGCTTTAGCTGGTCTGCCACTTCCTGCTGGAAATACCTGTCGGCCGAGCCGCGCGCCATGGCGCCAACACTGCCCATGCCGCGATAGGTCTTGTAGGATCTCCCCTGAAACAGCACCACTTCGCCGGGGCTTTCTTCCGTACCCGCAAAGAGGGAGCCGATCATGGCGCAGTCAGCCCCTGCGGCAATGGCCTTAGCCAGATCGCCTGAGAATTTAATCCCCCCATCCGCAATCAGCGGGATGTTATGTTTGCGCGTGATGGCGGCGACTTCCAGAATCGCCGAAAGCTGGGGCACGCCAACACCCGCCACCACCCGCGTGGTGCAGATGGAGCCGGGGCCAATTCCCACTTTCACCGCCTGCGCGCCGGCCTTAATCAGGGCTTCGGCGGCCTCGGCGGTGGCGATATTCCCGGCAATCACCGCCGCGCCCCAGCCGGAGATTTCTTTCACCGCCTCAATCACGCCTGCGGAATGGCCATGGGCGGTATCCACCACAATCACATCCGCCCCCGCATCGAGCAGCGCGCGGGCGCGCATTTTCCCGTCATAGCCTGTGCCGACTGCACCCGCCACCCGCAGACGCCCCTGCGCGTCTTTCGCCGCCAGCGGAAAACGCTCGGCTTTTTCAATATCTTTCACCGTAATCAGCCCGATACAGCGGTGTTTTTCATCCACCACCAGCAGCTTCTCAATCCGGTGCTGGTGCAGGAGTTTCTTGGCCTCCTCCCGCGAAATACCCTCTTTCACGGTGATGAGCTTTTCGGTCATGAGCTCCGCCACTTTCTGGCTTGGGTCAGAGGCAAACCGTACATCCCGGTTGGTTAAAATCCCCACCAGTGTTCCGTCTTGTTTCGTCACCGGAATTCCCGAGATATGATGCTCATCCATCAGCCGATACGCATCCGCCAGCATGGCTTCGGGCTCAATCGTCACGGGGTTGACCACCATGCCCGATTCAAATTTCTTCACCCGGCGGATTTCATTGGCCTGCGCGTCAATCGCCAGATTCTTGTGGATGGAGCCGATCCCCCCATGCTGCGCCATGGCAATGGCAAGTGCTGATTCCGTGACCGTATCCATGGCGGAAGACATGAGCGGAATGCCAAGCTCAATCTCACGCGTCAGGCGGGTGCTGGTATCGGCATCTTTGGGCAGGAAATGCGATGCGGCGGGCGTGAGCAGCACATCGTCAAACGTAAGAGCCAGAGGAAAATCGGGGGGTGCAATCGCCATACACGCTACCTTTGCTGCAGATTGCAGCGCTAGGTCGCACAGGGCGCAAAAATTGTCAAGAAATCTTCATGGTTAGTGCGGCTCAGCGAAGAGAGTCGCTTGACATTGCCTATTTTTGTGGCCACAATAACTTATGTACACATTACCTATGACCCCGAAAAACGCGCAGAAACACTGGAGAAGCGGGGGCTTGATTTTGTCGATGCCGCGCGGGTATTCGCCGGTGAAACCTTTGAGTTCGTGGATACGCGCCGGGAATATGGTGAGCGCCGCATCATCTGCTTCGGGCTGCTGTATGGGCGGCTGGTGGTCGTAGGGTATGTGGTGCGCGGCAGAAGCCGCCATGTGTTTTCAATGAGGAAAGCCAATGACAGGGAAAAGAAAAAGTTCGGGTTCTGATATGAAGAAGGTTGATGCGCACCGCATCAGGCCGGGTGAATATAGGGAATTACCGGAACTAACCGATGCGATGCTGGCGCGCGGGGTATGGAAGAAAGCGGGTAAGCGCACCGGGCGACCAGCCAAAGAGCACAAGAAAATATCGGTACATCTGCGGATTGACCCCGAAGTGCGTGACGCGTTCCGTAAGAGCGGTGCCGGCTGGCAAACACGCATCAACGCATTGCTGCGTGAACATATGCCGCGTTAGCCCGCTGATACCTTACACCCCTTGGCCACCAGCAATAGTCTTTTTTGGCGATTTTTACAGGCAGGCTGGGAAGCGGGGGCTCTCCGGTCAGGCCACTGCCCTCGCCTTATGCCAGTGCGCGTGCCGCCATGCAAACGTAAGTACCGGGCAGCGTCTTCCTGCCCATGCCAGCCAGCCGTTTTTATCAACCCAGAGGGCATAGGCCACATAGTCCGGATCTTCGCTCAACATTCTTTCTTCAGTAATGGATCGCAGATAGTATATTAAACATATACCTGCAAAAAGGATGGTCAGGCGCACACATTCCAGCGGGGAATATCCATCCACAAATGGTACAAAAATCAATGCCCATCCGATACATTTTGAAAGATAAATCGGGTGCCGAAGATACCGGAACGGGCCATTGGTGATAACCCCCCTGTTCGTCAGATTCGACGAACGAATGCCAAGAATTGCCTCGCCCCATAAATGGAGCAGTTCGGAAATGATAATGCCGATTCCGATGGCATATAAAATCATCGCATGTTCTGAGAAGACC
>CANHAG010000190.1 GCA_947458525.1 Rhodospirillaceae bacterium
AAAGGCAGGAATTTGCAGCTGCACTGGAAGAGTACCGTGGCACATACCCCGGCCGAACCATCGGGTTTCAGGAAGCGGATGTGGGGAATGTGGAAGCGGTAAGCCCGCTGGTTGCTGCAGCAGCAAGGCTTGGGCATGGGGAGCTGCATGTGCTAGTCAATAATGCCGGTATGCAGATTCCCAAACCCGTGGGTGAGATATCGCCTGAGGAATGGAAACGGCTGATGGATGTGAATCTGAACGGCGCGTTTTATGCCATGACCGCCGCCGTGCCCTATATGAAAAAAGCGGGGGGCGGGAATATCATCAACATCACCTCCGTGCATGCGCATGTGGTATCGCCGGGGCGGGCTGCTTACTGTGCCTCGAAATTCGGCTTGCGCGCCCTGACCGAAGCAGCCGCGATTGATCTTGCGCCTTATCATATCGCCGTGAATACCGTGAGTCCGGCGTTTGTGAAAACACCGCTTGCCGAAATTCAGATTATCGACCGGATGAAAAAACTCGGCGAATCGCGCGAGGATGCAGAGGCCTGGCGGCTTCAGCTGCAGGACGGAAAATGGATCGAAATCGCCGATCTGGCCGCCCGCACCGCGGATATCTGCGCTCGTGCACTCGTCATTCCCACCGGCGGCGATCTGTTGATGGATTATGGCTATGTCGCCCTTGCGCGCGAGCATAGTAAATCCCTCAGCACCACCGGTATTGCATTTTTTGATAAGGCAAGCCGCGAAGCGATGGAGGAATTCAACGCGGTGCGCGGCATTTCCTGAAAAATATAAAAATCAATGCTTTGTGCAGTTTTGCCACGCTGGCTGAGAGAATCGGCCGGGGGGTAAGAAAATGCTTCTCGCGCGCGCCGGGCTTCGCTATAAGCGAAAAAAGTAAATTTTTCTTCGCAACCGTCCGTATCAGTTAAGCCATGAATGAACTGCTGCAGTCCTATTTCCCGATTCTGGTGTTTCTCGGCATTGCGGTGGCGCTTTCCTGTATCATGATTCTGCTGCCGTTTCTGGTCGCCCGCGCGAGGCCTGACGCGGAAAAACTCTCGCCCTATGAATGCGGGTTTGAGCCGTTTTCCGATGCGCGTGGCCAGTTCGACGTTCGGTTTTACCTTGTGGCCATTCTCTTTATTATTTTTGATCTGGAAGTGGCTTTCCTCTTCCCCTGGGCGGTGTCGCTCACAGAAACCGGGCTTTACGGCTTCTGGTCGATGATGATGTTTCTGGCCATCCTCACGGTTGGTTTTATTTATGAATGGAAAAAAGGAGCGCTGGAATGGGAGTAACCCATAACTCCGCCGCCGAACCGATTGCGCCGGGAACATCGCAGGATGCGCTGCTCACCCGCGTGTTTGATGAGTTTGGCGATAAGGGCTTTGTCGTGGCCAACCTTGATAAACTCGTCAACTGGGCGCGCACCGGCTCGCTCTGGCCGATGACGTTTGGTCTTGCCTGCTGCGCGGTGGAGATGATGCAGGCCGCTGCCAGCCGCTATGATATGGACAGGCTGGGGCTGGTGTATCGCCCTTCACCCCGCCAATCGGACGTGATGATTGTCGCCGGCACGCTGTGCAATAAAATGGCGCCGGCACTGCGCAAGGTCTATGATCAGATGGCCGAACCGCGCTGGGTAATCTCGATGGGAAGCTGCGCGAATGGCGGCGGCTATTACCATTATTCTTATAGTGTGGTGCGCGGGTGCGACCGTATTGTGCCGGTGGATGTCTATGTGCCGGGCTGCCCGCCGACCGCCGAAGCGCTGATGTACGGAATTTTGCAACTTCAGAAAAAAATTCGCCGCACCGGTACGATACGGCGAGGGTAGGGGATCCCCCAGATGTTTCCCAACCGGTGGGGCGGTAACAGGAAAGAGGCGTAACGATGCTCGCGGATAAGGACAGGATTTTCACCAATCTCTACGGCTTTGAGGATTGGAAGCTTGCAGGCGCAAAGGCGCGGGGTGATTGGAGTAATACCAAAGAGATTCTCGCCCTTGGGCGCGATAAAATCATTGAAGAGGTCAAGGCCAGCGGCCTGCGCGGTCGTGGTGGAGCGGGGTTTTCCACCGGCATGAAATGGTCGTTCATGCCCAAATCATCGGACGGGCGTCCGGCCTATCTGGTGGTGAATGCGGATGAGGGCGAGCCCGGTACCTGCAAAGATCGTGACCAGATGCGTCACGAGCCGCATAAACTGCTCGAGGGCTGCCTGATTGGCGGCTATGCGATTGGCGCCATAGCTGCATATATTTATGTGCGCGGTGAATTCTGTCTGGAGATTGACCATCTCGAACATGCGATTGCTGAGGCCTATGAAGCGGGGCTACTTGGAAAAAACGCCTGCGGCTCGGGCTATGATTTCGATGTTTATGTGCACCGGGGGGCGGGTGCGTATATCTGCGGAGAAGAAACGGCGCTGATTGAATCGCTCGAAGGCAAGAAAGGCCAGCCGCGCCTCAAGCCGCCTTTTCCGGCGGCCATGGGGGTCTGGGGCTGCCCGACAACGGTGAATAATGTGGAATCTATCGCCGTGGTGCCGACCATTCTCAGGCGCGGTGGTTCATGGTTTGCCGGGCTTGGCAGGCCGAATAATACCGGCACAAAAGTCTTCTGTATTTCCGGTCACGTCAATCATCCCTGCAATGTGGAAGAAGAGATGGGGATTCCACTGAAAGAGCTGATTGAAAAACATGCGGGCGGTGTGCGTGGGGGCTGGGATAATCTGCTTGCAGTTATTCCCGGCGGCTCCTCGGTGCCGCTGATTCCCAAATCCATCTGCGATACGGTGCTGATGGATTTTGATTCGCTGCGCGAAGTGAAATCCGGCCTCGGCACGGCGGCGGTAATTGTGATGGATAAATCAACGGATATTGTCAAAGCCATCGCCCGGCTGTCGAAATTCTACATGCATGAATCCTGCGGCCAATGCACCCCCTGCCGCGAGGGCACGGGCTGGCTCTGGCGCATGATGGAGCGGATGGTAACAGGGGATGCCGCGCGCGAAGAAATTGACCAGATGCTGGATGTGGCCGGGCGCATTGAAGGCCACACGATCTGCGCGCTGGGCGATGCGGCGGCCTGGCCGGTGCAGGGCCTCGTGCGGCATTTCCGCCCCGAGATCGAACGGCGGATTGATGAGTTTACTAGGAAGGCCGCGTGATGGTTGTGCGCATCACTCTCTCCTCCTCGTCATTCCCGCGCAGGCGGGAATCCATGCCATGCGGCGCGGACGTAGCGCCCGTTGAGTCATGGACCCCCGCCTTCGCGGGGGCGACAAAAATAATGTGGGGGGCAGTGTGAAAGTTTTTTTGCTAATATTTTTTGTATCTGCACTTCTTTTGCTTTCTCTGTTCAATTTTAGTGATGATTTTTATCTGTGCACTAAGAAAGGTGAGGAGCCAGTAATAATCAGCAGACATGATTTTAAGCCAAATGGCTGCATGACTGTTGGCGGAAATATTAATTGGCCTACGAGGAACGAATGCGATGCTGCTGTATGGCAAGTTGTTCGCGCAGGTTACAATTGTAAATTCTTTGAAATGAAAATTTGAGCAGGTCTTTAACATGCCCACACTTAAAATAGACGGTCAGGAAGTTGAGTTCTCACTCGGTGAATCGGTGATACAGGTCTGTGACCGGGTGGGGGTGGAGATTCCCCGCTTCTGCTATCACGAGAAACTGCATATTGCGGGGAATTGCCGCATGTGTCTGGTTGAGGTAAAGCCCGGGCCGCCCAAGCCCCAGGCC
>CANHAG010000191.1 GCA_947458525.1 Rhodospirillaceae bacterium
CATGTTCGACCGTACGCATGTTTACGAAGTCTATGAAAACTCCGGCCTTCCCGAGGAAGAGCAGACCGAACTTGTCTGCCTTGGATTTTCGATCTGGGCGTTTCTGTTTCATATCTTCTGGCTGGCCTATAAGCGTTTATGGTTCGCCTTTGTGGTATTCGCAGCGCTTTATGGCGGGGTGGTCGCTATTGGTGAATCTTTCGGGCTTTCCCCCGTTGCGATTGGGCTGATGCAGCTGGTGCTGCAATTCTGGCTTGGGGCAAGTGCGGCGGAATTGCGTGCGGAATCGCTCGAACGTCAGGGCTACCGGCTGGTGGATGTGGCCACGGCTGAATCTGCGTGGCGCGCTGAGCGCCGCTATTACGACCAGCGCCACTCGCAACAACAGGCGACCCGCGCATGAAGCGCATCCGGGTGATTGATTGCGGAGCGGGGAACCTGCATTCCGTGCGTAAGGCACTGATCCATGTCGCACCGGGGGAGGATGTGGCCATCACCCGCGCGGCGGAGGAACTTGCAGACGCAACCCATATCGTGCTTCCCGGTGTGGGCGCGTTTGCGGATTGCATGGCAGGGCTTGACCGTCTGCCCGGCATGCGCAGCGCGCTCGAAAAAACCGTATTACACGGCACCACACCGTTTCTGGGCATCTGCGTGGGGATGCAGATGCTGTTTACACGCGGCCATGAATTTGGCACCCATGAAGGGCTTGGCTGGTTTCAAGGCGAGGTCACACCGCTTACGCCGGAAGATGCCACCTTACGCATTCCGCATATGGGGTGGAACGGGCTGATATACGAACGCACGCACCCGATCCTTGCGGGAATTCCCGCTGGCAGCTTCGCGTATTTTGTCCATTCCTTCCACGCGACAGGCACACGGGCGGAAGAGGTGATCGCCAGCGTTGACTATGGGGGGCAGGTTGTGGCAATCATCGGCCGGGGTCATATTCTCGGCACACAGTTCCACCCCGAAAAAAGCCAGCATGTAGGGCTTACACTTCTTCAGAATTTCCTGACGATGGGATGATATGACAAGCATTGCGGTAGAAAAAATCACCGGATTCAAAGGGTCTGACCTTGAAGATTTATGCCGGGCGACGGAAGATGCTATCCGCGACGGGATCGGCTTTAACTGGGTGACGCCGCCCTTGCGCGAAACCCTTGAGGCCTATTGGAAAGGGGTGCTGGTGGTACCACAGCGCACGCTGCTTGGCGGGCGGCTGGATGGTACGCTGGTAGGCTCCATCCAACTCGTGCGGCCGAGCAGGAATAAAGAAACTTCCGCCTTCGCCTGCGAGGTAGAGGCACATTTCATCGCCCCCTGGGCGCGCGGGCATGGGCTTGCCAAAGCCATGCTGGAAGCCGCCGAGCGCGAAGCAGCAAAAGACGGATTTGCCATTATCCGCCTCTCGGTGCGCGAAACGCAGGAACGGGCGCTGGCCATTTACCGCGAAGCGGGCTATAAGGAATGGGGGCGTCTGCCCTATTATGAATATGTGAATGCCCAGATGGTAGCAGGGTATTTCTTCTATAAAAAACTCGAACCGGTGACCTCGCTCATATGAAACTCTTTCCTGCAATTGATCTCAAAGACGGTGCCTGCGTCAGGCTGTATCAGGGCGATTTCGCGCAGACGACCATCTATGCCAAAAGCCCGGCCGATCAGGCGGCGGCGTTTGAAACCATGGGCTTCCCCGCCCTGCATGTGGTTGACCTGAATGGCGCCATGAAGGGTCGGCCGGTCAATCTTTCCGTTGTGGCGGGAATTCTGGAACGGGTGAAAATTCCGGTGCAGTTGGGCGGCGGCATCCGCACCGAGGAAGCTGCCCAGCTCTGGCTGGAAGAAGCGCATGTATCAAGCGTGATTCTGGGCACTGCCGCACTGCAGAACCCTGATCTCGTAAAGTCGCTGGCAAAACATTACCCCGGGCGCATCATGGTGGGGATTGATGCGCGGGAAGGCATGGTGGTGGCCGAAGGCTGGCTGCGCACTTCCACGATTGCTGCGGTCGATCTTGCCCGCAAATTTGAAGATGTGGGGGTGGCCTCGATTATATATACAGATATCGCGCGCGACGGCACACTTACTGGCCCCAACCTCGAAGAAACCGCAACCCTTGCCCGCGCCGTCTCGGTGCCGGTGATTCTTTCCGGCGGCATCAGCAGCAATGCGGATATCGCGGCCGCGGCCGCTTTGAATGTGTTTGAAGGCGCCATCATCGGCAAGGCGCTTTACGAGGCGCGGATTGACGTGAAACAGGCGCTGGCCGCCGCATGAGTTTTCCGCTGCGCATCATCCCCTGCCTGGATGTGAAAGATGGCAGGGTGGTCAAAGGTGTCAATTTTCTGGATCTGGTAGATGCGGGCGACCCGGTAGCGCAGGCGCGCGCCTATGACGCTCAAGGGGCGGATGAGCTGTGTTTTCTCGATATCACCGCCTCTTCCGACGCGCGCGATATTCTCTATGACATGGTAGATGCGGTCGCGGCGGAATGTTTCATGCCCATGACGGTGGGGGGCGGCGTGCGCACGCCAGACGATATCCGCGCCTTGCTGCGCGCAGGGGCAGATAAAGTCTCGATTAATACCGCCGCCGTTACGCGCCCGGAATTTGTCGCCGAGGCAGCAGAAAAATTCGGCAGCCAGTGTATCGTAGTCGCGGTAGACGCAAAACGCACCGCGCCCGGTATATGGGAAATTTTCACCCATGGCGGGCGCAACCCCACCGGCATCAACGCGGTGGCATGGGCAGCACGCATGGCCGAGTCAGGCGCGGGCGAGCTGCTCGTTACCTCCATGGACAGAGATGGCACAAAGGAAGGCTACGATATTGCCCTCCTGCGCGAGATCACCCGCGTCACGCATGTTCCGGTCATTGCCTCAGGCGGGGTGGGGAGTTTGCAGCATTTTGTTGAAGGCGCGGCCTCCGGCGCCACGGGCTTACTTGCCGCCAGCGTGTTTCACTTTGGCACCTTCCGTATTGCTCAGGTGAAAGATGCTTTATCAGCGCAGGGAATTGCGGTAAGGCATGAGAGATGAACGACGCACTTCAACGTTTATTCACCACGATCGAGTCACGTCGCAATGCTGACCCGGCGGTGTCTTATGTCGCAAAAATGCTGGGTAAGGGTACTGCAAAAATTGCCAAAAAAGTGGGCGAAGAAGGCGTGGAAGTGGCGATTGCCGCCGCTCAGGCTGACCGCGCAGCAACCGTGCGCGAGAGTGCGGATCTGGTATTCCACCTGATGCTGCTCTGGGCGGCGATGGGGATTGCGCCCACAGATGTGATGGCCGAACTGGAACGGCGCGAAGGGGTAAGCGGCATTGAAGAAAAAAAGAAACGGGCATGGTGATGCACCCATGCCCTCAGGCGCGTCATTCCAGAGTTAGCGGAGTCGGGATGCGAGACGCATTTTGTAACACAGCTTCATCCGGAATCCATCCTGAGACCATTGCGTGACTCAAGCAGCCGTCATTGCGAGGCCTATAGGCCGAAGCAATCCAGCAAAATAAAGATTGCGCTTGGCTGGATTGCTTCGCTACGCTCGCAATGACGTGTTGCGGGTATCCGATGATTGGGAGGCATAAGATGATCTACGACGAGAACAACATATTTGCGAAAATACTGCGCGGGGAAATACCGTGCAAGAAAGTCTATGAAGATGATGCGGCGCTCGCCTTCCATGATATTGCGCCCAATGCGCCTGTGCATGTGCTGGTCATCCCCAAATTTCCGGCCAC
>CANHAG010000192.1 GCA_947458525.1 Rhodospirillaceae bacterium
GCGCGGGCGAGTAACACGCGGCGCATTTCGCCGCCGGAAAGGCCGCAAAGCGGTTGCTTCAGCGTGTAGGCCACGCCGGTGGCTTCGCATTCTTCCACAAGCCTTGCACCGGAAGGTGTCGTCAGGCGCAGGAAGTTTTCAACCGTCAGCGGCATGCTGGCGGGTGGGCTGAAATGCTGCGGAATATAGCCGATAGTAAGCCCCGGCGCGCGCGTCACACGCCCGCCATCTGGCCGCTCAAGCCCGATTAACTGGCGGATGAGGGTTGTCTTGCCTGCGCCATTCGGGCCGATGATGGTAATACGCTCACCCTTATGAATGCTGAAACTCACCTCGCGCAGCACCTGCCTGCCGCGATAATGCTTGCTGAGATTTTCCGCCGTGAGTAGAACGTCAGCCGATGAAGAGATTACATGCTGCATACGCGCTTTCTTTTGCCCTAGTCCTGCTTGTGGTGCAAGCCTCTCACGCCGAAACGCGCCGCGATTTGCTGGTGACGGCGGAAGTGCTGACACCCGTGATGGCCGAGCTGATGGAAGGTGTGGGCAACGTGCGAAGCCTGACCCCGCGCGGGAGTGAGGCGCATCTGACCGGGCT
This sequence comes from Rhodospirillaceae bacterium, assembly GCA_947458525.1. Taxonomy (GTDB): domain Bacteria; phylum Pseudomonadota; class Alphaproteobacteria; order Rickettsiales; family UBA3002; genus JAFLDD01. The sequence continues at coordinate 598 of CANHAG010000192.1, forward strand.
TACCGTTCGCCAGGCGCGGGCGCTGAAAGAGGCAAAGGTTATCATCAGCCCCGACCCAGACCTTGCACCGGGCTTGAAAAAGCACCTTGCCGCCCGCATGCGGGATGGGGCGGTGGTGATTTACCTTACCAAGCTCAGTGCGGCAGATGCACTGCCCTACCGCAGTCATAACCCGTTTTTGAATCTGGAGAGTTTATCGGGCGCGCCTGATGAGCATGACCACGGGCATGATCACGGAGATGGCCATAAAAAAGAGAAAAAGAAATCTACGAAAGCCAAGCCTGAAATGATGGATCCCCATCTCTGGCTTGATCCGCTACGCATGGCGGCGCTATTGCCGGAACTGGCCGAAATCCTCTCGCAGATATGGCCAGAAGCCGCCCCCAGCCTGCGTGCTAATGCCACGCGCATCGCCCGGCATCTGAGGGAGGAAGTCCATCCCGGCATCACGCATATACTGGAAGAAGCGCAGATGCGTAACCGCGATGATTCCACCGCCATCCCGTTCATGACCTATCACGATGCCTACCATTATTTTCAGCGCCGCTATGGGCTTTCGCTGGGCTTTATCACCCAGCGGCCAGAGGAATATCTGGGTGCAAAGACCATGCAGCAGCTGCTTGCCAAAGCCAAAGTGTCACAGGTGCGCTGCCTGATTAGCGAGCGCGAAACCGCTGCCGTCAAACGTTTTGCAAAGCTGAGTCAGGCACAGATCAAGCCGCTGAATTCCGACCGCAGCTATGATGCGAAAGAGGTTCCCCTCTCCCCGTGGGCGAAAAATGACTATGATCGGCTGCTGCTTGCGGTGGCCAAGACATTCGCGGAATGTCTGTGAATATACTTCACGCATTGACATTGCCTACGCTCCCTCAAATCTCCTTGGCATGGGGAGGGTTTAGCTTTATGTTGCGCGGCCTTCAGTGTTAATTTAAGGAAACAGCATGAGCGTTCTTGCTAACGATGGATTCGCCCGCAAACTGAAACCCGTGATGGTATCCGGGCGCGAAGTGCTGCCGATTATTGAGGGCGGCAAAGGGGTGGGTGCCAGCAACGGTAAAAGCGCAGGAGCCTTTGCTGCGGCCGGCGCAGTCGGCACTTTTTCAGGTGTAAACCAGCTGGAATTTGATGCCGAGGGCAAGGTGATCCCGCTTGTGTACCAGGGCAAAACCCGCCGCGATCGGCATGAGGAGCTGGTGGAAAATGGCATCCGCGCTGCGATATCCCATGCGAAAATGGCGCATGATCTTGCCGGCGGCAAAGGCCGTATTCATGTGAATGTGCTTTGGGAAATGGGCGGGTGCGAGCGCGTGCTTGAAGGGTTACTCGCAGGCGCGAAAGGGCTGGTACACGGGGTGACCTGCGGTGCGGGCATGCCTTACCGCTTGAGCGATATTGCCGAGAAATATAACGTCTATTACCACCCGATTATTTCTTCCATGCGCGCCTTCCGCGCGTTGTGGAAACGAGCCTATTCCAAAAGCCAGCATCTTCTGGGCAGCGTGGTCTATGAAGATCCGTGGCTGGCGGGTGGGCATAATGGGTTATCAAACAGTGAAGATCCGAAAAGGCCGGAAGACCCTTACCCCCGCGTGGCGGAGCTGCGTAGATTCATGAATGAGGTGGGGCTGAATGATACGCCTATCATCATGGCGGGCGGTGTCTGGCATCTGAAGGATTGGGAGCACTGGCTGGATAACCCTGAAATTGGCCCTATCGCGTTTCAATTTGGCACGCGCCCGCTGCTCACCAAAGAAAGCCCCATTCCTGAAGCCTGGAAACACCGGCTGATGACGCTTGATGAGGGTGATGTATTCCTTAACCGTTTCAGCCCCACGGGGTTTTATTCCTCGGCGGTGAATAATGATTTCATCCGCGAGCTGCGCGGGCGGGAAGAGCGGCAGGTGCCCTTTGCCACCGAGCCCACCGGCTATATGACAGAGCCTTTTCCCTTTGGCCCGCGAAAGCGCCCGCATTATATCACGCCAGAAGATATGGAGCGCGCCACGCGCTGGATCGCGGAAGGCTACAGCGAACCAATGAAAACGCCGGACGAAACCCTGATGTTTGTAGCGCCCGCCAAGGCGAATGAGATTCTGGTGGATCAGATTGAGTGTATGGGCTGCCTCAGCCATTGTCGCTTTTCCAACTGGAAAGACCACGATGATTACACCACTGGCAAAAAAGCCGATCCGCGCAGCTTCTGCATTCAGAAAACCCTTCAGGATATTGTGCGCGGCGGGGATAGTGAGCAGAACCTCATGTTCAGCGGCCATAATGCCTATAAATTCAAGCAGGATCCGTTTTATTCGAACGGCTTCGTCCCCACCGTGCGCGAACTGGTTGACCGTATCGTGACCGGGTATTAGGTACCCGCCCCCCGAGGCAAGGCATTTTGGCTCGACAGAGCGGCGGATTTCTGCTACCAAGCCACGCCTTTGATGTTACGAAATCACCACGTAACCCAGAGCAAAAACAATCACCGGGAGGGGTTATGTTCGCACAGCAGATCATGGATACACGTCAGATTTACGCCGCAGTTGACCAGTGGGCAACGGCAGTTGAGCCCTTTTCTAACTGGGCAAAAGAAGTCGCCATGTATTGGGACGAGCGCCTCAACCCCCATATTGGCATGCTGCCCGACGCGGTGATTGAAAACCCAAATTTTCAGCGCTTTCGGCGTATTATAGCCATCAGCGCCATGATCGCCCATCGCCGCACCCGCGCGTTTGAGAAGCCGGACTGGGATATTTACAAAACTGAAATCAATAACAAAGTGTACCGCATCACCGAGGAAGAAGTGTTCGATAAAACCTTCTGCACCCTCATTAACTTCAAAAAAGAAGGCGCGCCGCCGCAGCCGAAAATGCTGATCGTAGCGCCCATGGCCGGGCATTATGCCACATTGCTGCGCGACACGGTGGAAGGGTTTTTGCCCTATTTCGATATCTACGTCACCGACTGGAAAAATGCGCGCAACATCCCGCTCAGTCAGGGCAGTTTCGATTTTGATTCCTTCATTGATTACTGCATGGAGTTCATGCGTATGCTGGGGCCGGATCTGCATGTGGTGGGCGTGTGCCAGCCGGGCCCTGCACTGGTGGCGGCCTGCTCAATTCTCGCGGCA
>CANHAG010000193.1 GCA_947458525.1 Rhodospirillaceae bacterium
ACGGTAAACCCCGCATCCGTTAGCGCGGCGCGCCGCTGGGCGTTCTGCTCCACGATGATGATCTGCTGCGCAGGCATGCCTGCCTCTACCCAGCGCATCGCCAGCGCACCGCCCATATGGCCGCCGCCTAAAAGCACGATGCTATCGGTTGAAGGATAATGCATGCTGAAAAACGTTACACCCAAACGCCGCCCAAGGATAGGAATGTTTCAGATGCTGGTTTTCCGCAAGGAAGCAGAAGGCAGGTAGGGTAGAAGTTTTGACAGCAGAAAATAAAGCGGCGGGAACCAGAGCACCGTCACCACAACATGATGCACAAGCGGGGCAAGCGGCAAAACCATATGCGCCACCCAGGAAAGAATCAGCCACAGGGCGAGCAGATAGCCAAGCGTCATCGCCGCCACTTCGATCCAGAGCATGCGGAAATTCTGCCGGTTGAGCCGCACCGCGCGGCGCTTCAGCAGCAAGGTCAGCAAAATGGCAAGCAGCGCATGGGTGCCAAGTGCCGCGCCGCTTACCAGATCTTCCAGCAGCCCGAGTAAAAAGGCGAGCCAGACGGGCCAGGCATCGGGGTAGTAAATGACAAAAAAACAGGTGAGCAGCACCAGCATTTCAGGATAAAAGAACATGCCGGGAAACACTGGTGGCAGTGCGCCAGCCAGCACCAGCACTACGCCAAGGCCAGCCGGCGCGCAAAGCAGTAACTGATCAGCAAAAGAATGGGCGGGGCGTTTCATAGCCGCGTACCCTATCAGCGTGCGGGATGTTGCACAATCCTGACGAATTCGGGCGCGGCCACCGGGCGCAGCGGGCGCACCAGCACCGTGCCTTTGGCGATACTGAAGACCGTGCCCACCAGAATCGAGGGCGGCATCAGCCCGCCCGCTTCGGTGGTCACCACCATATCGCCCACTTTCATTTTATGGGTGGGGGATAAAAACCCCATCTGCATCATTTCTCCGCCGGTGCCCATTAGAATCCCCCGGTCGCGGCTGCTGGCGGAAATCACCGGAATACGCGAGGTCACATCCGTCATCAGCAGCACTTCGGCACTATGGTCGGCGGTGGTGACCACCCGGCCAATCAGCCCGTGCGCATCCACCACCGCCTGATAGGGCTTCACCCCTTCTTCCTGCCCGGCATTAATCAGCAGCCCCTGATGAAATGCACCATCTAACTGACCGGTCACTTTCGCGCTGATATAGGTGGCACCTTCCACCGGTTGATATTGCATCAGCGCCCGCAGCGCCTGATTTTCCGCGCGCAGTGCCATCGCTACCGACTGCCAGTGCCTGAGCGTGTTATTCTCGGTTTTCAGGCGCTGATTTTCCTCGTGCGCGGTAAACACACCCGCCACGCCACGCTCCACCCGTTGCCAGGATTTGACCGGAGCAGCCATGGCCTCAAACAGCGGCGAAAGCCCCTCCAGCACCGCCATTCTCACCGAAAGCACGGAAGGATTCTGCAGGCGCGACAGGGTGATGAATGTCAAGGCGGTAATAATCAGCAGTACCGTGATCCCGCGCTGCACCATGAGGCGCGTGGAGGAAACGGTGCGGGATTTCGAATCGTGCCAGCGCGCCATGGAAGATCCTGTGTGGTGTGTTCTTGGCACTATGCGTTACCTTGAAAAATGGCTCAAGTGAAATGCGGGTTTTGGAGCTGCCTTGCAGATTTTTCCCGCGTACTGTGGAAAACCCGGCATCATGAACGGGGCTTCGCAAGCGAATGCGTGTCGCGCGAGAGATCAAACTCATCGCCGTTGAAATCAATATAGGCCTGCACTGCGGCGCAAAAATCCACCCCCGGATAACTGGACTCAATCTCGCGCAGGGCCGCGCGGATGCTGCCAAGGAACATCGGGTTTGTGGCAATCACGTCGCGCATCACTTCGATATGCATTTCCACATTATAGCTGGCCGAGCCGCGACCCGCCTTCTGCTCGGGCACGACGCCTTGCACCCCGGCATGTACCAGCCGGTAATCTGCCGTAAGAGAAGGGTTGCCGGGGCGGCGCATCTGACCGGAAATACGATCCATGATTTCGCGGTAGACATAGGCATCCACTACCCGCTGATCCACAGGATTCAGGCGGTCATACGCAGTCAGCGGGGATGTTTTTTCATGATCCATCCCTTAAATCTAACGCAGAATACTTAAAATAACGTTAAAGAACGGCTAAAAAACCAACTACGGCGCTAATCCTGCTTGGAGAGCACGTGCTTTTAGTCATGCGTAAAAATAATCTTACAGATTTTTTACGTTGCGCTCGGCACATGCGGTGCGCTCGGATTCACCTCAATTTTTTATATTTTTGCCACTTGACGCGACTATTATTTGTATATACAAATAACGGTATGGAGATAGAATATAATCCGGCAAAAAACAAAGCCAACATGGTCAAGCACAAGATGAGCTTTCAGGAAGCGGAGCGCTTTGATTGGCAAACAGCGCGTGTGGTGCGTGATACGCGTATAGATTATGGTGAGACTCGCTACATTGCGCAGGGGTTTATTGGCCCGCGTCTTCACATACTGATTTTTACCCTGCGCGCCGGGCGCGCGCGCATCATCAGTCTTCGAAAATCAAACCCGAGAGAGAGGAAATCCTATGGTCAAGCGCGTTAAAAAACCAACCTCCATATCTCAGAAAGACTGGGATGCGGTGGACAGCCCGCCGCTTGATAGCGCCACACTTGCCAAGATGCGCCGCGCGAAGGATGTATTGCCGCCCGCGTTTCTTAAGGCCGTAGCGGAGGGACGGGTAGGGCGGCCAAAATCCGCGGCGCCTAAACGCGCCGTATCACTGCGGCTGGATGCGGACTTAATCGAAGCTTACCGTGCAGGTGGACAAGGCTGGCAATCCCGCATCAATGCATTGTTGCGCGACCACATGCCACGGTAACCGAAGTACGCACCTAATCCTGCTTGAAGAGCACGTGCTTTAACATTTCCGGGTTTTCAAGCACGCGTCCAGTGCCATTGGCGACACAGGAAAGCGCGTCTTCCGCCACAAAGACCGGCAGCCCTGTGGCCTGCGACAGCACCAGATCCAGATGTTTCAGCAATGCCCCGCCGCCGGAAAGCACGATGCCCTTATCGACGATGTCGCTTGAAAGCTCCGGCGGGGTGGATTCAAGCGCCACTTTCACCGCCTCGATAATCTGGTTCACCGGCTCGGCCAGCGCTTCGGCAATCTGCGCTTCGGAGAGCAGCAGTTCTTTCGGCACGCCGTTCATCAGGTCGCGGCCTTTGATTTCAACAAGCCGCCCATGCCCATCCGGCGGGGGGCAGGCCGCACCGATTTCTTTCTTGATGCGCTCGGCGGTGGCCTCACCAATCAGAAGGTTATGATAGCGGCGGATATAGCTGATGATCGCCTCATCCATCTTATCGCCGCCCACCCGGGCGCTGCGCGCATAAACAATGCCGCCGAGTGAAAGCACCGCCACTTCCGTCGTGCCGCCGCCAATATCCACAATCATGGAGCCGGTAGGCTCCGTCACCGGCAGGCCAGCGCCGACCGCGGCGGCCATCGGCTCTTCAATCAAAAACACTTCGCGCGCCCCGGCATTTTCGGCGGCTTCCTGAATCGCCCGGCGCTCCACAGGCGTAGAGCCGGAAGGCACACAGATGATAATCAGCGGGCCAGTAAAGCTGCGGCGGTTATGGACGCGGTGGATGAAGTATTTGATCAT
>CANHAG010000194.1 GCA_947458525.1 Rhodospirillaceae bacterium
CGGTAACACCTAATTGCTGCAGTGCTGCTTGCGTATCATGCACCAGCACCAATTGCGCCGGGTCTATTCCCGGAACTTCACGGCTGACGAGCGCTGCCACCGCGCCTTTTTTGAGCGCTTCTGCCACATAGTCATGCCCGTCATGCTGCGCACCTTGCAGTGCAACAAATAATCCACCCGCCGCTAAACTGCGCGTGTCGATACTGACACTGGTAGCCACCCATTGCCCGGGGCAGGCACCACCTGTCGCCGAAAGAATTTCCGAAACGTTCCATGTGGTATTCATAGCGCTGCTACTGCCTCCCTGATGATGGCTGCATCGTCAAACTCTAACACCTGATTGCCGATGGTCTGGGTTGTTTCGTGCCCTTTGCCTGCGACTACCAGCACATCTCCTTTGGCCAGTTGCTGCACCGCAACATGAATCGCCTCGCGCCGGTCGCCGATTTCTTTTGCGCCTATAGCCTTCGCCATAATTTCCGCGCGGATTTTTGTAGGGTTTTCACTGCGGGGATTATCATCTGTTACAATGACGTGATCGGCGTAAGTGACGGCCACGCTCCCCATTTCCGGGCGCTTGCCGGGGTCGCGGTCACCGCCGCAGCCAAACACCACATGCAGATGATTCACTGTATGCTGGCGCAGGGTTTTAAGAATATTTTCCAGCGCCGCAGGTGTGTGCGCATAATCAATAAAAATCGGAGCCACGCTCGGGTGCACCGCCACACGCTCGAGCCGCCCATGAATGCCCTGTAGTTTTTCAAACAGCGGAATCAGCTGAGCGGAAGCCGCGCCTGTTGCCCGCATCAGCCCGTAAGCGGTGAGCATATTCTGCAGCTGGAACAACCCGTAATGCGGCAGATCAATCACCACTTCCCGTCCTTCAAGCCTGAGCTTTGCCTTGAGCCCACGCGGGTGCGGTGTAGCTTCAAGAATCTGATAGTCCGATACCGCCCGGCCAAACGTTCTGACACTTAACCGGCGGTCAAGACAGGTGCGCCTGAGCGATATCGTACGTTCATCATCCGCATTCAAAATTGCCGTGGCACCAGAGGGCAGCACATGGTTGAAGAGCCGTGCTTTGGCAGCAAAATAGGCCTCCATGGTGCCGTGATAATCGAGATGATCGCGGCTGATATTGGTGAAGGCACCGGCGGTGAATTTAATGCCGTCTACCCGTTTCTGTTCGAGCCCATGGCTTGAGGACTCCATCGCCACATACTCCACGCCTGAACTTGCAAGCGCCTGCAGTGTGCGGTGCAGCAAAATTGGCTCTGGCGAGGTATTGTTTTTGGGAAATACCTCATTCAATGTCCTGATGGGTGAGCGCAAGCCCAGCGTGCCGATCGAGGCTGCTTTCTCGCCAAGAAATGTCGCCATCTGCCGTGCGAATTCCACCGTGGAAGTCTTGCCGTCTGTGCCGGTGACGGTGAGCATATAGCGGGGTTTTCTGGTAAAAAATGCTGCCGCCAGCGCCCCCACCGCCGCACGGATATCGGGCACCTTCAGCACCGGCACAATCGCTGCTGCCGCCGCATCCACATCCTTCGGTAGCACAAGCGCGGCAGCGCCATAGCTTAAAGCTTCGGCAATAAAATCGGTGCCATTTGTTTTAGTGCCCGGCACTGCAATAAAGAGATCGCCCGGCTGTACCCGGCGTGAGTCCACCGTCATATCGCGGATATAAATTTCTTTTCCCCCGCCCAGCAGCTCTGCCCCTTCAATCCGGGCGCGCGCCATCATCTCAGTAAGAAGCTGCATGTACGCCTCCCCCTGCTCCCGGACGACCCCGCTGCGCCTCGGCGGCGCGCGCGCGTAGCTCGGCTTCCTGCCACCACTGATCCATCTCGGCATCCGCATAGGTAAAATCCGGTGCCATGCCAAGTGCCGGGGCAAGGCGCCCCACCACGCGCCCCGCCAGCGGTGCGGCCACCCAGCCGCCGGTGGCGTAGCCATGAGTTGCTTCCGTGCCTTTTGGTTCATCCACCATCACCAGGAGAAGATACCGTGGCGCAGCCACCGGGAAGGTACCGACAAACGAGACCAGTTTCGCATCCGCTTGATAGGTACCGCCGGTATTTTTCTCCGCCGTGCCCGTCTTACCGCCAACGGGATAGCCCGGCGCATCTGCCATGGAGGCAGTGCCATGCTCCACCACCAGCCGCAGCAGCTGGCGGATTTTTTTCGAGGTCTCTGCGCTCACCACTCGCCGCCCGGCACCGGTTGCCTCAGGCGCGCCTTGCACCAGTGTCAGCGGTTGCCAGGTGCCGCCATTCACCAGCGGCAGCATGGCCTGCACCAGATGCAGCGGAGTGACCGACATGCCATGCCCATAGGCAATCGTCATCGTGTTTATCTCGCGCCAGACTTTAGGCAGAAGCGGCTTGGTTTTCTCAGGAATTTCGAGCGCTAACGGCGCAAATAATCCAAGATTCTTGAGGAATGCCTGCTGGCGCGTGGTGCCAAGATCCAGCGCCATTTTCACCGTACCGATATTCGAGGAATAAGCAAAAATTTCACCCACTGAAAGCCAGCGATGCTTGGGGTGCGTGTCTTCAATTGTAAAGCTCGCCACCTGAACCGGGCGGGTGGCATCATACCCGTCTGTTACCTTCACGATGCCGGCTTCAAGCGCCGCCGCCACCGTAAAAGTTTTGAAGGTGGAGCCCATTTCATACACGCCCTGCGTGGCGCGGTTGAACCATTGTTTCCTCTGCGCGGATGTCATTTTATTCGTGTCGGGTGCGGGCAGATTATCAAGCGCAAGAATTTCGCCAGTTGTTACATCTGCCAGAATGCCAGTCGCACCGATTGCAGAAAATTCTTTCATCGTGCGTGCCAGTTCCTCGCGTAAAATCGCCTGCGCCCTGAGGTCAATCGTGAGGCGGAGCGGGTCAGTCGCAAGCGGATCCGTCAGCCGGCGTTCGAGGGATTGTTCAAGCCCCGCAAGCCCCTGATTATCCACCCCCACATAGCCCAATACCTGCGAAAACAGCGCGCCGTAAGGATAGACCCGGCGCGTATCCGGCTCAAAAAACAGCCCGGGCACCCCCAGATTATTTACGGCCTGCTGCTCTTTGGGGGTGAGATGGCGCTTCAGATACACAAAACGCTGATGCTTATTGGTAAGCTGCCGGTAAAGCGCGGTGCGGTTCATCTCGGGGAAAATCTTCACGAGATCCGCCACGAGCTGCGCTTCATGCCGCACAATCGTAGGGTTGACCACGAGCGAAGCGGTGGGAATGGAGGTGGCAATAATCATGCCGTTGCGATCAGTGATTTCGCGCCGCACCATGCGCAAGGGCGCACTGGCATTGGAAATATCCAGATCCTCTTCGCGCTGCAGCAAAAGCTCAGGGTTACTTACCAGCCGCTTGAAGGGCAGGTCTCCGCCGCCCACGAGCGTCACTTCGATAAGCCGCAGCGAGAGGGCACAAAAGAACAATCCGAAAAACAGCGCCACACACATGAGGCGCAGGCGCGTTTGCTCCAGCGCGCGGTGACTGCGCGATTCGCCCTGAATCACACGGCTGGCGGGACGGGTGGAATGAGGCCGCTGGTACGGGCGCATCAATACCCCCCCGCCGGCTGATAAAGCAGAGTGCTTTTGCTAGCCGATGGGAGGGTGTGTTGTTGTTGTTCTTGGGTAGAGATTGCAGGAATCGCCTGTAGTGAAGTGA
>CANHAG010000195.1 GCA_947458525.1 Rhodospirillaceae bacterium
ATGCCGGCTTTACTCGCGCAGTAATTGGCCTGACCCGGGTTGCCGCGCACAGCCACGACCGAGCTGATATTGAGAATCCGCCCGCTGCGCTGTTTCATGAATGGCCGCAGCACCGCGCGGTTGAGGCGGAACGTGGCGGTGAGGTTAATGTCAATCACCGCCTGCCAGTCTTCATCTTTCATCCGCATGGCGAGGCCGTCTTTTGTCACGCCCGCATTACATACCAGTATGTCAAGCCCGCCAAGTGCGGCCTCGGCCTGTCCCGGCAGCGCATCCACGGCCGCAGCGTCCGCCAGATTACAGGGCAGAATTTTCGCCCGCCCGCCCAGATCTTTAGTGAGCGCCTCAAGCGCCTCCACCCGCGTGCCGGAAATAGCAACGCTCGCGCCAGCGGCCACAAACGCCTTGGCAATCGCCCCGCCAATCCCGCCTGAGGCGCCGGTGATGAGGGCTTTTTTACCCGCAAGTATGGTCATATGTATCTCCTTTATAGGTGCGTGTCATCCCGGTATTGCTTATGCAAGCCGGGGTGACGGGTTACTTCACGCCGCCCTCGTCACGGCCGCAATATCCTCTACCAAACCAACATTCATAAGCGTCATTTCGGGGGCGATACGTTTAATCAGCCCCGTCAGCACCGCGCCGTGGCCAAGCTCGATCACGCGGGTGACGCCGAGGCGTTCGAGGGTTTTAATCGAATCGACCCAGCGCACCATGCCTGTCACCTGTTTCACCAGTAATTCCCGGATTCTCGCGGGGTCACTCACCGGCTCGGCCGTGACATTGGCGATGACCGGAACCTTCGGTTGCAACAGGCGGGCAGCGGCCAGCGCTGCGCGCATTTTTTCCGCTGCCGGTTGCATCAACGAACAATGGAACGGCGCCGAAACCGTGAGGGGCAAAGCACGCTTGGCGCCTTTTTCCTTGGCGACTTCCATCGCCACTTCCATCCCCCGCGCCGAGCCGGAAAGCACGATCTGATTGGTCGCGTTATGATTGGCGATTTCAATCACCTCTCCCGCCGCCCGCGCCCGCGCCGCCTGCACGATTTCTTCCACCGCCGCCAGCTCCGGGCCGATGATGGCAACCATCCCCCCCTGCCCTTCCGGCACGGCTTCCTGCATCGCCCGGCCGCGAATACGCAGCAGCTTTGCACAATCACTCAGGCTCAATGCCCCCGCTGCGGTCAGCGCCGAATATTCGCCCAGACTATGCCCCGCCACATACGCCGCGCCCGCCGGCAGGGCAAAACCGGTTTCTTTCTCAAGCACACGATAAGCGGCGATAGAGACCGCCATAATCGCGGGCTGGGTGTTCTGGGTGCGGTTCAGCTCCGCCTCCGGCCCCTCCTGCATCAGGGCGAAGAGCTTCTGGCCAAGCGCCTCATCCACCTCGGCAAATACGTCGCGCGCGGCGGCGAAATTCTCGGCGAGCGACCCGCCCATCCCCACCGCCTGCGACCCCTGACCGGGAAATATAAGTGCCGTCGTCATTGCATTGCTCCTTGGCTATGGCTGCGAATAAAAAGAAGGCCTCACTACAGATTCCCACCGCATCGGTCAACTATGGTACTTTCCCCTTGCCTTCCTGCATGAGGCGTCTTATAAGCCCCCCTCCCAAGCTTGGGAACATTGATTATCAGGCTGCCGGGTACGAACGCATGGTGCGTCCGGGTCAAACGCAGCCGTTAATGGAGAAGCACGATGGCATTTTACGAATGCACCCTGATTACGCGCCCGGATTTGTCCAAGGGCGACGTGCAGAAACTGGCGGATGGGTTCGCCAAAATCATCACCGATCATCACGGCAGAATCCTCAAGAATGAATATTGGGGGCTTCGCCCGCTTGCCTATAAAATCAATAAAGCGGGCAAGGGGCATTATGCCATGCTTGGCATTGAGGCTTCGCCCGAGGCCTTGCGCGAACTGGAACGCAACCTTGGCATCCATGAGGATGTGGTGCGCTCCCTCACCGTGAGAGTAGAGACGATGGATGCAAGCCCAAGCGTGATGCTGCAGCAAAAATCCGGCGACGCTTACGAAGCCGCATAAAGGAGAGAACCATGCGCCAAGACCGTAATGAAAAATTTGACCGCGCCCCGGAAGGGGATGCAGGCGACGCCGCCGGCCGGAAAGTTTTTTTCCGCCGCCGTAAATCCTGCCCGCTTTCAGGCAAACACGCGCCCGCGATTGACTATAAAGACGTGAAACTGCTCCAGCGTTTTGTCTCTGAGCGCGGCAAAATTCTACCCTCACGCATCACGGCCGTCTCGGCCAAGAAGCAGCGGGCGCTGAGCCGGGCCATCAAACGCGCGCGCAACCTTGCGCTTCTACCCTATGTTTCGCAATCCTAGGAGACTGCCATGCACGTAATTTTACTCGAAAAAATCGCCCGTCTGGGTGGGGTGGGAGATGAAGTGAAAGTCCGCGACGGCTTTGCTCGCAATTTCCTTCTTCCCGGCAAAAAAGCGCTGCGCGCGACGGACGCCAACCGCAAATATTTTGAAGCCAAGCGCTCCGTGCTCGAACAGCAGAATGCCGAGGCGCGTGCCGTGGCTGAAAAACTCGCCACGACCATGCAGAATCTCTCTGTCACCATCATCCGCCAGGCGGCGGAAGACGGCAAGCTCTACGGTTCCGTTGCCGTGCGCGATGTGGCTGAGGCGCTGGTCGAGGCCGGTCATAAGATCGAGCGCCGCCAGATTGACCTGACCACCGCCATCAAAAATCTCGGCGTGTATGAGGCGACCGTGCGCCTGCACCCGGAAGTGCTGGTGCATGTGACGGTGAATGTCGCCCGTAATGCGGAAAGTTTACTTGCCGCGGAACTCGCCGCCCCGAAAGCGGAACTGGCGGAAGCAGCTTCCACCGAAGAAGACGCAGCGTAAGCAACGCGGTTTTCGGGTTTCAGGGAAGATTGTCTTGCCGACTTTCATGACGGTGTCCCAAATTTTTTGAAAACGCCAGACCCCGCAATATGTCCGGGGTGACGCGCAAGCTGTGGTTATGCACATCATCCACCCCATCATGCGGGCGGAAAGCCGCGCACGCAAAAATTTTTTGTGAATAGGTGGGATAAGTTCGTGCTGCCTCTGGCCATCGCTTCTAATCTATGCGCAAGAATGCCGACATATAAAAAAATCTAACCGCAAAGCAAGCAGCCATGGCCACCGTTCTTGACCACCCGCAATCCCCCATTTCCAAAGCCGCCCCAGCGCGCGGTGAGGGGCGCGAAGCCCCGAATAATATGGAAGCCGAGCAGGCCTTGCTCGGCGCCATTCTTGCCAATAATGAGGCGCTCAACCATGTGGGCACCGCGCTCAGGCCGGAGGATTTTTATGCCGAGCTGCATCAGCGCATTTACCGCGCGATTCTGCAATTTCACGATAAGGGGCTCATTGCCAACCCCATCACGCTAAAACAGCATTTCGCCGGGCAGCAGGGGGTGGAAGATCAGTATCTCGCGCGGCTCGTGGGTGCGGCTACCTCCATCATCAATGTGCGGGATTATGCCAACCTGATTCGTGACGCCGCCATCAAGCGCCGCCTGATCGGGGTGGGTGAAGAGGTGGTGCTGCGCGCCTTTGAGGATGCGGAGCACGAAGCCATCACGCAGGTGGAAATCGCCGAGCAGCA
>CANHAG010000196.1 GCA_947458525.1 Rhodospirillaceae bacterium
ATATTGCCGCGCGCGGGCTCGATATTCCGCATATCGAGCATATTATTAATTACGATCTGCCGCAGGCACCTGAAGATTACATTCACCGCATCGGCCGCACCGCCCGTAATGGTGCGGAAGGTGAAGCCGTAAATCTGGTGACCCCGAAAGATATAAAAAAATGGAATGCAATCCAGCGTCTGATCAACCCGGGCGAAAAGACTGGGCGCCTTGCTGATAGCAGTCAGCCAGAACATTCTAACCGCTCAAGGTCGGGTAACCGGAAAAATGGCCATGTTCATCGCCGTAAAGCGAGGGCAAGCTTCAGACCCGCCGCCTGAATGTTTGATATATATTCTATAAATCATACGGTTATATCGCCGTGATAGGTGGTGTTGGCGATGCCGTTCGTATGGCGACGTCTGGCCTCTGTTAACTGAAAATAGAAGAAGAGTGCCTAAGCCCTTGGCTCCTGACTTGCCTGATGCAGCATCAGGGCGATTTTTTCCTGACGCTGTTTTAACTCCTCCACATCCTGCTTCTGCATGATGCGGTCGAGCGAGAGGGTGATAAAATCAACAAACACCGCAATCACCACTTCAAGCTGGCGCTTGATTCTCTTGACGATGACATCGGCGAGGGATCGCGCCTCGGCCTTGAGTGCACGGGCCGCCTGAGTATACTCCGCGAGCGCTACATAGACATGGCGCAGCGCATCTTCCACCCGCTTTCTGCTGGCGCGATTGCGGCTTGGCTTGCCTTCGCACAGCACGATAAATTCTTCGCTGAGCACATCGGCGGAATTACCCACCGTTTCGGCGAGCAGCCCCACCACTTCCACCTGTGTATCGGGATCTTCCACCCCAGGATGGGCGGCGGTAGAGATCAGCTGATCCGCCAGCACATAAAACTCAAGCACATCCTGATAGCTGTGCTCCCATTGCTGCATCTGTTCTGCGCCTCTGTTCATATTGCTCACCCTCTGTTGTTGTTAGCGTTTCTTGTTGGTTTCGTCTTGTATATTATCACCTGTTACTTCTAGCGTTGTGTCTGAATCTGGCCAGCTTCGGCACGGCGGGCATTTTCGTAGGCTGCCCATTGCTGGGTCGGGTCGCGGCCTGAGCGCTGCGATACAAACGTTGCCCATGGCCCCGGCCCCTGACGGGTAAACCCGCCATTGATGCCACCAATGCCCGCATAATGTGTTTGCAGCACGGTGGGCTTGCGCCCCACCAGCCCGGTAATGCCGCCAATCGCCATTTCCGTGGCCTTGCGCGCATGGGTGCCGAGGGTTTCACCGGTCGCAAGACCAGAGCCGATATTGGCAAGACCAGTGAATAATCCCCCAAAAAAATTTACCATCGCACTGACCGAACCAGTCACAAGCGCCGTTGCGGCGCTGAAAATCTTGCCCTGAAACAGCCATTTTGCCGAATCCATAAGCGCAGAGGCACCACCTGCAACAAGCGCAACTGGCCCGCCAATCACCGGCACATAACTGAAAAAATTCGACACGCGGTTAAGAAAATCACCGCCGGTTCGGGTATATTGTTCGTTGTCTCGCGCCATGGTAAAACGAGTTCTCCTTATCGTTCACTATAGCATTCCCATAATTTCGAAGGATGACAGTTTGATGACATTTTGCAGCGATCTCGGAACCAGCGACAGCCGGGCAAAAGAGAGATGATAATTTGTTATATATATGATATATATAAATTATTTCTCTTTGTGATAGAAACGTCAGCCTTCGCCAAAGGTTGCAAATTGATGAGGACAAGCGGGACGTAACATTGTATCTCCGCTGGGGTTTCATGAATCGCAGGCATTGATTATGGCGCGTATTTCCTATGTTGACGGGCAGTTTCTCCCCAGCCACCTGGCGCAAGTCGCGATGCAAGATCGTGGCTACCAGTTTGCGGATGGGGTGTATGAGGTGGCCGCGTTCATGAATGCGCGGCTGCTTGACGAGGCGCGGCATCTCGACCGGCTGGAGCGTTCGCTTGCGGCACTTGCCATCCCCATGCCGATGACGAGGCGCGCCCTCACCCTCAAACTTTATGAGCTGATGCGCCGTTCGCATCAGCGTGATGGATTGCTCTATCTGCAGATCACGCGCGGTGCCGCTCCGCGCAACCATCTCTGGCCCCAGGGTATGCGCCCGGTCTTGACCATGAGCGTGTTCCCGCCGAAATTTCCGGGCGCGGCTCTGCGTGCGAAAGGCTGTGCGGTCATCACTGCGGCGGATGAGCGCTGGGCGCGCTGCGATATTAAATCCATTTCCCTTCTGCCTAATGTGCTGGCGCGCAAAAAATCAGCAACGCCAGAACTGCGCGAAACCTGGCTTGTCAATGAAACGGGGGTGATTACCGAAGGCTCCTCCACCAATGCGTTTCTCGTGACAACACAGGGAAAGATCATAACCCACCCGGCGGATCATCATATTCTTGGCGGCGTCACGCGTGACGTGGTGCTGGAGCTTGCCCGCAGCCACCAGATACCGGTGGAAGAGCGGGGATTTACACCCAGAGAACTGGCAGAAGCCGCCGAGGCGTTTCTGACCAGCACAAGCAATTTTGTGTTGCCCGTGGTGGTGGTGGATGGGAACAAGGTTGGTGATGGCACACCCGGCACCGTCACCCGCCGGCTGATGGCGCTTTATGATCATCATATTGAACAGGAAACCTATGAAAACAGTGCCTAAGCCAAACGCCATTCTCTTTGATTGGGATAATACGCTGGTAGATACATGGCCGGTGATTCATCAGGCGTTGAATGAAACCCTGCGCGCGATGGATGCGCCGGAATGGTCGCTTGCCAAAGTGAAAATGCAGGTCAAAAAATCCATGCGCGATTCTTTTCCTGAGCTTTTTGGCGAAGCCTGGCCGCGCGCGGCGGAGATTTATCAATCCGCCTACCGCCGTATTCATCTGGAGGCGATTCGTCCCCTCGAAGCGGCAGAAGCGGTGCTGGAAGAAGTGATGCGGCAGGGCATATTTTGCGCCGTGGTCAGCAATAAGCGCGGCACGAGTTTAAGGCTTGAAATGGCGCATCTGGGCTGGGGCAAATATTTTGCGGCGGCCGTGGGCTCAGAAGATTCTGCGCACGATAAACCCCACGCTGCGCCAGTGCTGAAAGCGCTGGAAACCTCGGGCCTCAAGCCCGGTGCTTCCGTCTGGTTTGTGGGGGATACGATTATTGATCTGGAATGCGCCCATGTTACGCATTGCACGCCGATTCTTTATGGCGATGTGGCAACCGATGGCGAGAGCTATCAGGGCTGGTCGTTTGCCGCCCATGCGCGCGACCATGCGGCATTTTTCGCCATGCTGCGGTAAGATAGCGCGAGACCATTGCATAACGCATTTTCAGTTGTCACCCCCGCGAAAGCGGGAATGACGGGGGGCGGGTGCGCTCCCCCTCCCGCAGGCGGGAGGGGGCAGGGGGAGGGAATAGGGAGAGGGATTAAGACGGATGAGGGCGTTATTAGGCGCTGTATTGCCCACAATGCCCCCCTCCTAACCTCCCCCCTCAAGGGGGGAGGGATTAAGGGCGGGAATAGTAGCCGATAGACACCCCCTCCCGCAGGCGGGAGGGGGCAGGGGGAGGGAATAGGAGGAGGGAA
>CANHAG010000197.1 GCA_947458525.1 Rhodospirillaceae bacterium
ATGATTATTGTCCGCCGGGCGCTCGAAGCCGCACGCCTGAAGAATGAGAATGTGGAACTGAAGCGCCGCGGCGGGCAGGAGCAGGATCTGATTGGCAATTCCTCTGCCATTACCGCCGTGCGACAGACGGTAGAGAAGGTGGCCCCGACCAATAGTCGCGTGCTGATTACCGGCGCGCCCGGCACGGGTAAGGAGCTGGCGGCACGGCTGCTGCATGCGCGATCGCACCGCGCGGGCGGGCAGTTTGTGGTGCTGAATGCCGCGGCGCTGACGCCTGCCAGAATTGAGGCGGAGCTGTTCGGCACCGAGGATACCAACCCCAATGGCGGGGCAGAAAAGCTGGGACTTTTAGAGCGCGCCCATGGCGGCACGCTCTTTATAGACGAAGTGGCGGATATGCATATCGAAACACAAGGCCGCCTGTTGCGCGCCCTGCAGGAGCAAAGCTTCGAGCGGGTGCGGGGCAATAAGCGCGTCTCGGTGGATGTGCGGGTGATCGCCGCCACCAACAAGGATCTGCAAAGCGAGAGTCAGGGCGTGCGTTTCCGCGAGGATTTATATTACCGCCTCAATGTGGTGCCGCTGCGCATGCCTTCCTTACGCGAGCGGCGGGATGATATTCCCGCCCTTTCCCGCCATTTCCTGAAGCGTGCGAGCGACGCGATGGGGCTGGCCACCCGCCTTCTTTCAGAAGAAGCGATGGCGGTGCTGCAATCTTATAACTGGCCGGGCAATGTGCGCCAGTTACGCAATGTCATGGAATGGCTTATTATCATGGCGCAGCCGGGGGCTTCGGGTGAAATCATGTCGGACGCGCTGCCGCCCGAGCTGATTGATTCGAACATCACGGTGCTGCGGCCGGAGCTTTCGAGCGACATCATGTCGATGCCGCTGCGCGAAGCGCGCGAGACATTTGAGAAACAGTATCTCGCCGCGCAGATTAACCGCTTTGGCGGGAATATCTCGAAAACCTCGAATTTCGTGGGGATGGAGCGTTCGGCGCTGCACCGCAAGCTCAAAATGCTGGGCATCGGCAACGACGAAAAACAGGTGGCGTAGCGGTGAGGGCGGCATAGTTTCCTAAACAGAAACAGGTTGGCGCCAGCTTCGTGGTTTACGTGCGGGGATGAAAAGCGTAAACTTCCTCGTCATTAACGGAGGTCGCGATGTCCAACCAACCTGTCACGGAAGCACTCAAGCGCGTGCTGGCCGATACCTATGGTCTCATGGTCAAAACCCAAAATTACCACTGGAATGTGGAGGGGCCGAATTTCCCCGGGCTTCACGCCCTGTTCATGACGCAATATAGTGAGCTGTTCCTCGCGGTGGATGTGATTGCCGAGCGTATCCGCGCGCTGGGCGAAAAAGCGCCCGGCGGGTATGGCGAGTTTGCCAGACTCAGCAAAGTGCGCGACGGTGACGGCGAAGCGGAAAGCGACGACATGGTGAGAGATTTATACGAAACCAACCTGCTTGTGCTTGCGGGAATCAAAAAAGCATTTGCAGCAGCAGAAAAAGCAGGGGATGACGCGACGGTGGATATGCTGACCCAGCGCATCGGCCTGCATGAAAAAACGGCATGGATGTTGAAATCCAGCCTGCCAAAAAACGTCAAAGCCAAACGTAAAACGGGCTGACACCATGCTGCCGCAAACCCTTGACCAACGGCAAGCCGCGCGCTACATCAACCGCACTGCGATGGGGCTGGGTAGCAAAGTGGTAATGCCGCGGTTTGCAAAACCGCCATGCGGGAGTTCGATTCTCCCCCCGGCCTCCAGAATGTTATGCGTTCTATGCTTTTTGCTTCGTATATAAGACACGCTTCGCAAGACCTATCTTCTACGGAGGCAGGGTTTGCACATACCCAAGAAGCCTGTCATTCCCGCGAAAGCGGGAATCCAGCGCGGCGCTTTGCGCCGCACGATTGGCTATTGCTGGATCCCCGCTTTCGCGGGGATGACAAGGGGGGAGATTTATACACCTCCCACCTTCACGTTTCGCCTGCCAGTACTTCATTCTCTATCCATCACCCCGTCTAAGGAGTCTTCCATGAAAAAACATACCTTGCTTAGAACTACAGCGCTCGCTGCTATTCTGGCGTTATCGCTTTTTGCCACCTCTTTGGCGGGCACGGCCAAGACCAACCAGTTCTGGTGGCCGGAACAGCTGGATCTTTCGCCGCTACGCGATCATGACGCGCGCTCGAACCCGTACGGGGAAGATTTCGACTATGCGGCGGAGTTCAAGAAACTCGATCTGAACGCGGTGAAGGCGGATATTAATACGCTGCTCACCACCTCGCAGGACTGGTGGCCAGCAGATTTCGGCAATTACGGGCCATTCTTCATCCGTATGGCGTGGCACAGCGCAGGCACCTACCGCACGCATGACGGTCGTGGCGGTGGTGAGGGCGGGCAGCAGCGTTTCGACCCGCTGAACAGCTGGCCGGATAACGCCAATCTCGACAAAGCGCGCCGCCTGCTCTGGCCGGTGAAACAGAAATATGGCCGCAGCCTCTCCTGGGGCGATCTCATGGTGCTGGCGGGCAATGTTGCCCTCGAAAATATGGGATTCAAGACCTACGGTTTCGCCGGCGGCCGGCCAGATGATTGGGAGCCGGATGTCATCTACTGGGGTCCGGAAGCGGAAATGCTCGCAAGCAACCGCCGCGATAAGGACGGTAATCTGCAAAAGCCGCTCGCGGCTGTCCATATGGGGCTGATTTATGTGAACCCCGAAGGGCCCTTGGGCAAGCCTGACCCGGTGGCTTCGGCAAAAGACATCCGCGAATCTTTCGGCCGTATGGCGATGGGGGATGAGGAAGTGGTGGCGCTGGTGGCGGGCGGCCATACGTTTGGTAAAATGCATGGTGCCCATAAACCGGCAGATTGTGTGGGGCCTGAGCCGGGCGCTGCGCCTGTTGAAGCACAAGGCTTCGGCTGGAAAAATAAATGCGGCAAAGGCCATTCGGAAGATACGGTGACCAGCGGGCTTGAAGGGGCGTGGACGCAAGCCCCCACCCGATGGAGCACCCTCTATCTTGAGAACCTGCTCAATAACGACTGGGAGCAGACGCGCAGCCCGGGCGGGGCGATTCAGTGGGTTCCCAAAAACAAGGACCTGCATCAATCCGTTCCAGATGCGCATGTGGCGGGGAAATTCCACGCACCCGTGATGACCACGGCCGATCTGGCGCTGAAATTTGACCCGGAATACCGCAAAATCGCCGAGCGTTTCCTTGCCAATCCGGAAGAATATCAGCAGGCCTTCGCCAAAGCATGGTTCAAACTGATGCACCGTGATATGGGACCGCGCGAGCGCTATCTTGGGCCGGAAGTGCCGAAGGAAGAACTGCTCTGGCAGGACCCCATTCCGAAGGTGGATCATCCGCTGGTAAGCAGTGGGGATGTCGCGAAGCTCAAGAAACGAATTCTTGATTCCGGCCTCACCGTGCCCGAGCTGGTGCGCACCGCCTGGGCGGCAGCGGCAAGCTACCGCGCGAGCGATATGCGCGGGGGTGCCAATGGCGGCAGGTTGCGCCTTGAGCCCCAGAAAAGCTGGGAAGTGAATAACCCTCAGGAGCTGGCGAAAGTGCTTGC
>CANHAG010000198.1 GCA_947458525.1 Rhodospirillaceae bacterium
ACTCTATTCTATATATATAAAAAGGAAGAGGAGGTAGTGGACTATGCATAAAACGGGGATTCACACAATCGCTATTATTTTCACGCCACTTATCCCATGATGTCACAAGAAGATAAAAACGGGCTAACCGGGCGGATAACTTCTTCAACCCCACCAGAAACAAGCTTTATTTTATGATGGTAAAAGGAAAGCATAACTAGTTACCCCCAGATTTCATGCGCCTGGAGCACAGAAGATACACAAGGGGATAAACAAGCGCAAAAAGGGTGAGGTGACAGTGGCAAAGCGTCACGAGTGACGCTATAAGAAAATTCTACAACAGTTACCCACATGGTTTTACAATCTCTGGTTCCGTGAAAAAATTTCATCTGCATCTCGTGTCGGATTCCACCGGTGAAACGGTTTCAAGCGTGGCACGCGCGGCGCTCGCTCAGTTTGAGAAAATTGAGCCCACCGAACATCTCTGGTCGCTGGTGCGCACCAAGGGACAGCTTGAGAAAGTGATAGCCGGGCTTGAAGCCGCCCCCGGCATGGTGATGTTCACGCTCGTCGATGCTTCCATGCGCGAACAGCTGCGCCAGGCCTGTGGCAGGCTCGGCGTGCCCTGCGTGCCGGTGCTGGGGCATATTGTGCGCGAATTTTCTAATTACTTAAATGAAGAAGCTTCCGGCACCGCAGGCCAGCAGCATGAGATGAGCGAAGATTATTTTGCGCGGATTGACGCGATTAATTTTGCCCTCGAACATGATGACGGGCAGGCGGCGTGGGAGCTGGAACAGGCCGATATTGTCATTGTCGGGGTTTCGCGCACGAGCAAATCCCCCACCTGTGTGTATCTTGCCTATCGCGGGTTTAAGGCGGCAAACGTGCCTTTTGTGCCCAGCGTGCCGCTGCCGGAAAATATCATGAATCTGAAACAGCCCCTTGTGGTGGGGCTGACCATCAGCGATGACCGGCTGATTGAAATCCGCCGCTCGCGCCTGCAGGCGATGAATCAGGAATCCAACACCGATTATGTGCGCGAAGAAAGCGTGAAAGCCGAAATTGAACTGGCGAAGAAAACCTTCCGCGCTCAGGGCTGGCCGGTGATTGACGTGACCCGGCGTTCGGTCGAGGAAACTGCCACTTTGATGATCCAGTACCGCTTGCGCCAGATTGAAAAACGCCGCGCCGAATCATGAGCCATATCATCACAGGTCTTATTGGCCATCCGGTCGCGCATTCCAAATCGCCGCGGATTCACGGCTATTGGCACCGGCGCTACGGCATCGCGGCGGAGTACCGCTTGTTTGACATTGCGCCTGAAAATGTTGCGCCCGAAATCGCGCGGGTGAAATCGCTGGGGCTACGCGGATTTAACGTCACGGTGCCGCATAAAATCACCATCATGAAGTTTCTGGAAGAGGTCGATACTGCAGCGCAAAAAATCGGCGCGGTGAATACGGTAATAGCGCGTGATGGCCAATGGCTGGGCAGCAATACGGATGCGTATGGATTCATCACCCACCTTGCGCATACGCTGGGCAATCTTGCACCCTATCTTCCCCGCGTGCTCATCCTTGGGGCAGGGGGGGCGGCACGCGCCGCGATGGTGGCGCTTATGGAGGCGGGGGCAGGGGAAATCACCATCACCAACCGCACGCATGCATCTGCCGAGGCGCTCGCGCGCGCAAGCGGCGCGCGTGCCGTGCCTTGGGAGAAGCGTGAAGCGGCGCTTGCGGGGATTACGCTTCTGGTCAATACCACCAGCCTTGGTATGCAGGGCAAGGAGCCGCTGGCGCTTGATCTGCAACAGCTGCCGCCTGAGGCCGCCGTATATGATATTGTTTATGCACCGCTGGAAACCGCGCTGTTGCGCCAAGCCAGCGCGCGCGGCAATCCGGTGGTTGGCGGGCTTGGCATGTTGCTTTATCAGGCGCAGCGCGCGTTTTTTCTCTGGCATGGCATCACGCCCGAGGTAGATGCTGCGCTGCAACAAGAGGTACTGGCGCCATGATGGTCATCGGCATCACAGGCGGGCTGGCCTCGGGTAAAAGCACGTTGGCGCGCATGTTTCTGCGCCCCGGCATCGTGCATTTTGATGCGGATAAAGCAGTGCACCAACTCCTCAGCGCTGACCCCGAAACCATCCGCGCCATTGCCGAGATTTTCCCCAAAGCCTATCTGGCCGGCCGTATCGATCGGCGCAGGCTGGGGGAGCTGGTGAGTAAAAACAAACCAGCACTGGCAACGCTTGAAGAGGTGCTGCACCCTGCCGTGCGCCGGGCGGAGATTAACGCCATCCACCGCGCCACGCGCCAGCGCAGGAAAGCCCTGCTGCTTGATGTGCCGCTTTTATTTGAAACCGGAGCCAACGCGCTGTGTGATGTGACCATTGCTGCGGCTGCGCCCGAACCCTCTCGCCGCCGCCGCGCCCTTCTTCGCCCGCATATGACGGCGGAGAAATATACGCGGCTCGTCGCCCGCCAATATACGGAAGAAACGCGCCTGGCGCTGGCGGATATTGTTATCCCCACCTGCCTTGGCAAAGGCTTTACTCGTAAGCTCGTGACGCTATGGTTACGGGAGTTTGGTCTGCGCTGACGCGGCGAGTAAATTAAATAACGTCATGCACGCGTAGCGACAATAAAAGGGGCTTATGCGCGAGATTGTGTTTGATACCGAGACCACGGGGCTTGACCCCTATGCCGGCCACCGGATTGTGGAGCTTGGTTGTGTGGAGCTCATCAACCATCTGCCCACGGGGAGGCATTTTCACCGTTACCTCAACCCCGAGCGCCCCATGCCCAAAGAGGCAGAGCAGATTCACGGGCTGACGGATGATTTTCTCAAAGACAAACCACTATTCAAACATGAAGCGCGCGGGTTTTTAGAGTTTATCGGCGAATCGCCGCTGATTATCCATAACGCGGCCTTTGATATGAAATTCATCAATGCGGAGCTTGAATGGGCGGGATTTGCCGCGCTCGAAACTGCCCGGGCGCTTGATACAGTGTTGCTGGCGCGGCAGAAATTCCCCGGCCAGTCAGCAAGCCTTGATGCGCTGTGTAAACGGTTTACGATTGATCTTTCCGCCCGCACCAAGCACGGCGCGCTGATGGATGCGGAGCTGCTTGCCGAGGTCTATCTCGAATTACTGGGCGGCAGGCAGGCTGGGCTGGTGCTGGAGCGCGAAAGCTTGAGGGGCGAGATGGAGGCGGAAGGCGCATCGCGCCAGACAGTGCCCGAGCGGCATTTTCCGCCAAGCCCTGAGGAGCTCGCCGCGCATAAGATCATGCTCGAAAAAATCAAAAACCCGGTCTGGAGCGCCTAGAGCGTCGCGGGGGCTTGCGCCCGGCGTTAGCCAGTGTCATAAAGCTCCCCATGTCTCTGAGATTTTCACAACCTACCATTTTTGCTGTTCCCAAAGGGCGCATCTTTGAGGAGCTGGCGCCGCTGCTGCAAAAAATTGGCATCGTGCCGGAGGATCGGTTTTTTGACGGCGACGACCGGGCGCTCAGCTTTACGAGCACTATCCAGAATCTCAGCTTCATCCGCGTGCGTTCGTTTGATGTTGCCACCTTCG
>CANHAG010000199.1 GCA_947458525.1 Rhodospirillaceae bacterium
GACGCCAAGGTGAAAGCCGTGCATGTCACCCCGCCCACCAGCGTCACCGCCGGGCAGCTGGTGATTGAGTTTGAGGCGGAAGAAGCGACTAAAGCGGCGTGAGGCGAGGTTCTGCTCGTCACCCCGGTTTGCGAGGCAATACCGGGATCCCTTACCACGTGTCACCCCTGCGCATGCCGGGGTCTGGGCATCGCGGTATAGATGGCGCGGATGCCGTCATGAAGACGGCATGACAGGCGGGTGGTAATTGATGAATGCCGGGTCAAGTAAAACTCCCTTGAAAATCAAGCGGCGCATGAGCGATTACTATAGCAGAAACAGCCGTTTTTACAAACCGAATAAATAGTCATTTGCATAAATAATGACACATCATTATTTACGCGTCTCGCTCGCGGAGTTTACCCCCGC
This sequence comes from Rhodospirillaceae bacterium, assembly GCA_947458525.1. Lineage (GTDB taxonomy): Bacteria > Pseudomonadota > Alphaproteobacteria > Rickettsiales > UBA3002 > JAFLDD01. The sequence goes on from CANHAG010000199.1 coordinate 409, forward strand.
GCAGGCGGGGGCGGCGCAAAACCGCCGCTTACGGCGGAGGGTTTTGATACTCACGCGTGCAATACATTGCTCGCGTGAGTATAGCATATTCAGAAGGGTGGTGGCATGTGGCGAACCCAGTGACAGGGCGCAGTCAACAAACGGGGCATTTACCCCTTCACCCCATGGCCAAGGGGGCCGTGACCATGGCCGATTCCGGGAGCATTTAGAATCGCCTGCCGCACATAGTCGCGCGCGCGGGCGGTGGCTTCCATGACCGGGAGGCCGGCCGCAAGCCCGGTGGCAATGGCAGAAGCGAGCGTACAGCCTGTGCCGTGCGTGTGGGGCGTATCAATCCGCATAGAGGTAAACGTGACCGGTGGCAGGTGGCGCGTGGCCAGCACATCGCGCAGTATCTCGCCTTCCCCATGCCCGCCTTTAAGCAGCACGGATGCTGACCCCAGTGCCAGCAAATCCTCCGCCGCGCGCAGCATGTCGTGCGGGTGATCCCCGCCGCTTGCAATCTTCCGCCCCAGAAGCAATTCGGCCTCGGGCAGGTTAGGGGTAAGGACGGAAGCGCGGGGAATCAGCAGAGCCTTGAGCGCCGCAACCGCTTCAGCCTCAAGCAGCGGCGCGCCCCCTTTGGCCACCATGACCGGGTCTACCACAAGGGGCGCGGTATTTTCCGCAAGCGCCGAGACCACCGCCTCAATCACACTTGCCGAGTGGAGCATGCCGGTCTTGACCGCATCCGTGCCGATATCTTCCAGCACCACGCGAATCTGCTGGCGGATAAATTCCTCCGGGACCGGGTGAATGCCAAAAACCCCGCGCGTATTCTGTGCGGTGAGTGCCGTGATGGCAGTCGTGCCATAGCCACCCAGAGCCATGACGGTTTTAAGGTCGCCCTGAATGCCTGCACCTGCGCCTGAATCCGATCCGGCAATGATCAAGACACGAGGAACCAGGTGCGTGGTGCGTGGTGCGGGGGTCATATCAGGCGGATTTGCGGGTGGCATCGCCCGTGCGGATGGCAGCGGCAATCATTTCCGCAAGCGCGTCGATCTGGGGTTTATCTTCCCCCTCCACCATCACGCGGATGAGCGGCTCCGTACCCGAAGCCCGCACCACCACGCGCCCCTTACTCCCAAGGGTTTTTTCCGCCTGTGCAACCGCTTCCGCCACGGGTGTGGCTGTCATGGGGTTTGCCCCCTCATACCGCACATTGGCGAAGGATTGGGGCACAGGCGTGAACTGGCATGCGACCGCACTCATCGGGCGGCCTTCTTCCACTTTCAGCGCCAGTATTTGCAGTGCCGCAATCAGCGCATCGCCGGTAGTGGCAACATCGCCAAGGATAAGGTGGCCTGAAGGCTCGCCGCCGATATTGCACCCCGTCTCGCGCATTTTTTCCATAACATAGCGATCCCCCACTTGGGTGCGGTGCAGCATAATTTTTTGCGCTGCAAGATAATGCTCAAGACCCAGATTGGCCATAAGGGTAGAAACCACCGCCTGGCCTTTCAGCAAGCCGGTTTTTGCGCCGTGCGTGGCCATCATGGCCAGAAGCTGGTCGCCGTCAATCACCGCGCCTTTTTCATCCACCATCACCAGCCGGTCGGCGTCACCATCCAGCGCAATGCCAAGATCGGCCTTCTCGCGCACCACCGCCGCGGCCAGCGCTTCCGGGTGGGTAGAGCCGCAGTCTTTATTGATGTTGAACCCGTTGGGCGCCACCGCCATGGGTACGAGTTCTGCCCCCAGCTCCCACAGAATAATCGGCCCCACCTGATAGCCCGCCCCATTCGCGCAATCGATTACGATCTTAAGTCCATCAAGCCTGAGATGTTTGGGGAAGGTGGATTTGACAAATTCAATATAACGCCCCGGCGCGTCATCCAGCCGCTTGGCGCGTCCGATCTTTTCAGGCGCTACCGCAAGTGCGCTTGGCGCATCATCCATATGCGATTCAATTTCAAGCTCTGCCGCATCCGATAATTTATAGCCGTCTGGCCCGAAGAGTTTGAGCCCGTTATCCTGATAAGGATTATGCGAGGCGGAAATCATGACGCCAAGATCTGCCCGCATGGCGCGGGTGAGGAAGGCGACCGCCGGTGTGGGCATGGGGCCCACAAGCAGAACATCGACCCCAACACTCAGGAAGCCGGAGGTGAGGGCGTTCTCAATCATATAGCCCGAAAGCCGCGTGTCTTTGGCAATCACCACCCGGTGGCGGTGATCCCCGCGGTTGAAATAGTGCCCGGCAGCCATGCCGAGCGCGAGCGCGATTTCTGCTGTCATCGGCGCGCGGTTGGCGGTGCCGCGAATTCCGTCTGTGCCAAAATATCTACGTTTTGCCATTGGCTCTTTCCTGCCCGTCTGCCAGACCTTACCGTTACGAGACTCGCCCCCGACTTGACGCAGCCTCATGATAAGAATTATTGCGTATTATGTCTTTCTATGCGCGCGCGTCAAGCTTACGCCGCCTTTTTCGCTTCAATATGCAGCCCAAGATCATGGCCGGTGATGGCCACATGGTCGCCGTCATGAATCTTACCTTCAAGAATCATGGTAGCGAGCCTGTCCTGCACCTGTTTCTGTATCACGCGCTTGAGCGGGCGCGCACCATAGACCGGGTCATAGCCCCGCTCTGCCAGCCATTCGCGTGCGGCCTCATCAAGCGCCAGCGTAATCTGTTTATCTTTCAGCAGCGCCTCAATACGCCGCATCTGAATATCCACAATCGCCCCCATATGCTCGCGGGCGAGGCGGTGGAAGAGAATCACTTCATCGAGCCGGTTGAGGAATTCTGGGCGGAAGGAAGCACGCACCACCTCCATCACTTTTTCGCGCGTGGCATCGGAAATCGCGCCTTCTTTCCCCTCACCCACTGCGGCTAGGCTCGCTTCGCTCGCCGAGCCTCGTTTCCCTCTCCCGTGAACGGGAGAGGGGAATTCCCCCGCGCGCCCCTTCGTCCCCTCTCCCGCCTGCGGGAGAGGGTTAGGGTGAGGGGAAAATTTCTCGTGAGGGGAAAATTTCTCGTGAGGGGAGGAACCAGTCTCCGCCTCCTCCACCAGATACTGCGCGCCAAGATTACTGGTGAGCACCAGAATCACATTACGGAAATCAACCGTGCGCCCCTGCCCGTCTGTCAGCCGCCCTTCATCCAGCA
>CANHAG010000200.1 GCA_947458525.1 Rhodospirillaceae bacterium
AAAATTCCTGTCATCCCCGCGCAAGCGGGGATCCAGGTCTGGATTCCCGACGAAGCTGCGTTACCAGATGCTCGCGCATTTGGACTTCGCTAACTCGGGAATGACAAGATTCTAGAAATTAAATTCGTCCATTCGTCCATTCGTCAATTCGTCCATTTGTCATTTCGCTTAATTACTCATGAGGAACCATGCGTACAGGCATTTATCCCGGCACCTTCGACCCGATTACGCTTGGGCATTTCGATATTATTCACCGTGCGCTCAGGGTGGTAGACAGGCTCATTATAGGCGTTGCGCAGGACTCGGCGAAAGAGCCTATTTTCGATATGAAAACCCGCGCCGAACTGGTGCGCGCCGATATTGCCGCGCTTGGGGCGGATGCTGGGCGAATTGAGGTGAAAACCTTCTCTGGCCTGCTTGCCAATTTCGCGCGCGAGGAAAAAGCCACCCTGCTGATTCGGGGCTTACGCGCCGTGTCTGACTTTGAATATGAATTCCAGATGGCGAGTGTGAACAACAAAATCGCGCCCGAGCTTGAGACGGTGTTCCTCACCGCGTCGGACACCACGCATTTTATTTCTTCGCGCTTTGTGAAACAGATTGCCCGGCTGGGCGGGGATGTCTCCAAATTCGTTTCCCCTGCGGTTGCTGAAGCCCTGGCGCAAAACTACCTGCTGCCGCGCGGGTAGCCTCATTCTTTATCCATAGAAGGTCATGCGGCTGTTTTCACGCTGGTTGCAAGTGCGGCGATCTCGGTGACGGCGCGGGTGATGCCGGGGATAATTTTTGATTCCCCTGATAAATCTTCCATGAGCAGTAATTTCTGATCTGCGCGCAGCTTGAACCGTGCAGAATGCTTGGCCAGATGCGTGAGTAATGCCTCGGGGTGGGCAAAACGATCCTGATAAAAACTGAGCACCGCGCCTTTGGGGCCGGCGTCAATACGCGCGATGCCGGCGGCAAGGCAAAGCTGCTTGATACGCAGCACCGAAAGCAGGTGCGAGACTTCCTCGGGCAGGGTGCCGAAACGGTCAATCAACTCGGCGGCGAAGCTTTCGATTTCCGCCGTATCGTGAAGCGTGCTGGCGCGCCGGTAGAGGCTGAGGCGCAGGGTTAAATCCTCCACATACGATTCCGGAATCAGCACCGACATGCCAAGATTAATCTGCGGCGACCAGTCATCGGATGCGTTGACGATTGGATGACCAGACGATCCCGGTTTCTTGCGCCGCAGTTCAGCGACGGCCTCTTCCAGCATTGCCTGATAGAGCTCCACCCCCACCTCGCGGATATGGCCGGATTGTTCTTCGCCAAGCAGATTCCCATAGCCGCGAATATCCATATCATGGCTGGAAAGCGCAAATCCCGCCCCCAGATGATCAAGCTGCTGCATCACCTCAAGCCTTCTGGTTGCCTCGCGCGTGAGGAGCTGGTGGGCAGGCAGCGTGAAATAAGCATAGGCGCGGGTTTTACTGCGCCCCACCCGACCGCGCAGCTGGTAAAGCTGGGCAAGGCCGAACCGGTGGGCGCGGTCGATGATGATGGTGTTGGCAGTCGGAATATCAATGCCCGATTCAATGATGGCGGTGGAAATAAGCAGGTCATATTTCCCGTCATAAAATTCATTCATGACGTTATCGAGCGCGGCGGCACCCATCTGCCCATGGGCGGCGGCTACGCGAATTTCCGGCACCAGCGTCTGGATGCGCCGGGTAAGCTCCGCCATATCTTCAATACGCGGAGTGACGACGAAGCTTTTACCCCCGCGGTGGTATTCGCGCAAAAGCGCTTCGCGGATGACCACGCCATCAAACGGCATCACATAGCTGCGGATGGCGAGGCGATCCACCGGCGGGGTGGTAATCAGGCTCAGCTCGCGCACACCTGCGAGTGACATTTGCAGGGTGCGCGGAATGGGCGTGGCGGAAAGGGTGAGCAGATGCGTGCCGGCCTGAAATTCCTTTAGCTGCTCTTTCTGTTTCACGCCGAAATGCTGTTCTTCATCCACAATCACAAGGCCTAATCTGGCAAAGGCAATATCCTTGGAAAGCAGGGCGTGAGTGCCAATCACGATGTTCACGCTGCCATCTGCAAGACCGTGCCGTACTTCTGCGGCTTCTTTCGCTGCCACCATGCGCGACAAACCGCCGATACGCAGCGGCAAACCCTGAAACCGCGCGCGGAACGTGATGAGATGCTGGCGGGCAAGCAGCGTGGTGGGCGCCACAAGCGCCACCTGATAGCCCTGCGAAGCGGCGACAAACGCGGCCCGCATGGCGACTTCGGTCTTGCCGAACCCCACATCGCCGCAGATGAGCCGATCCATCGGCGCGCCTTTGGCAAGGTCGGCCAGCACTTCGTCAATTGATTGCAGCTGATCTTCTGTTTCTGAATAGGGAAAGCGGGCACAGAATGCTTCATACGCCGCCGCATCGGGAATAAGAACGGGCGCTTCCAGCATGGCGCGTTCAGCGGCAATTTTCATCAGTGCTTCTGCCGCCATGCGCAGGCGTTTTTTCAGGCCGGATTTACGTTTCTGCCACGCAACACCGCCCAGTTTATCGAGCGCCGCATTTTCCGGCGCATCCCCAAAACGGCTGATGAGGTCGATATTCTCTACCGGCAGAAACAGTCGATCGCCGCCTTCATAAAGCAGTTTCAGGCAATCATGTTTACGCGCCTGCACCTCGACCGTGACCAGCGCCTCAAACCGCCCGATACCATGCTCGCGGTGTACTACCAGTTCGCCCTCTTTGAAGCTCGAGGCCTCAAACAGAAATGCCTCGCTCTTGCGGCGTTTTTTCTGGGTGCGGATGATCCGTTCGCCAAGCAGATCCTCCTCGCTCAATACCAGAAGCCCGGGCGATTGATACCCCCGCTCCATCGCGAGTACCGCACCATAAATTCCCGATTCGCCAAGCCCTGCCGCACTTTCAATCAGGTGCGGGGTGATGCCTTGCTCGGTGAGCATATGGCGGATGCGCTCGCGGCTTCCGGCGGAATTGCAAGCAATCAGCACCGGGCGCGGCTGGCTTGCGAGGTTTGCCGACAGTTCAGGCATATGCGTGCTGGCAGGAAAACGCTGCGCGGCTTCATAAGGGCTGATGATGGCGCCGGGCGTGCCTTCCATAAAGGGGGTAAAAGTAAGGGTAGGGGCGGCCTGCCAGTGTTTTTTCCAAGCCTCGCCGAGCAGAAACATCCGCTCCGGCGGCACGGGGTGATAGAGCGTTTCGCTTTTCACCGGAGGGTGGCGGCGCGCTTCGTAATAATCCGCCACTGCTTCGGCGCGCTCTTCCAGCATCGCAGGCACTTCATGATGCTGGCACCAGATCGCGCCTGGCAGATAGTCAAACACGCTTGCCATGCGCTCATAAAAAAGCGGCAGCCAATGTTCCATGCCTGCGGCTGGCCTTCCCGCAGAAATGGATTCATAGAGCGGATCCTCGCGCGTGACCGCGCCAAAAAGCTCGCGGTAACTGGTGCGGAACCGCGCGATAGTCTCTGCACTCAGCTGCAGCTCGCCGCGCGGCAGCAGGCGATATTGCGCAACATCTTT
>CANHAG010000201.1 GCA_947458525.1 Rhodospirillaceae bacterium
AATAAATTTACCCGCAAGCGTTGCCAGCCCTGCGTAGAACGTCACCGGGTTCGTATTCTTGACAATGGTATAGCCCCCGGTTGCTTTTCGTGTCAGAGGAAACGCAAGCGAAGCCGCGCCGATGGTGCGCAGCCCAATCTCCCCACCGCTGACCGAATATTTCTGTAGAAATTCATAGCTGCGTTGCCCGAATGTTTTTGGTTCCGGCGGGCGGAGGGCAAGGCGCGCATCATCAATCCCCGGCAGGGAGGATGGGTTTCCGCCTGCGGCCAGAATATCCTGATTCACTTTCTGCTTAAGCAGGCGCAACTGCGCGGGATCGGGCTTTTCCTGTGCCCCGAAGGTGATATTACAGATATTGGCCATCAGGTTCAGCGCGGCAAACCCGAAAAGGGCGCTGCGGTCAGACTTCTGCCCCGTCCCCATAAAGCTTGAGGTAATCATGAGGCTCTGCCCCACCAGACTGGTGATGCCGCGCCATACCCAGGGGTCGAATTTCCTGCTGGGCGGAAGCACCTGCGCCAGAGCTTCACCCATGCCGGATAATTCCTGAATCACAGACTGAGGCGGGGCACTACCGCGGGAAACCAGAAGATTTTCCGCATCGGAATGCGAGATGATTTCCTGTGCGAGTGGCGGAGCATGAAGCTTCGCGGTCAACGCCCTCGCATCTGCACCCTTGCGTAAGGTAAAAAAGCAGTAATTCTGCCCGTCAATGGCCGAAAACTCTACCGTTGCAATCGCCGAATCCGGCGAGTGTGAATGGTAACGCAATGGTGTTTCCCGCGTGAATGCCATGGTCGGAACATAGCAGATTTTTCGAACCAATCCCACCACTGCATTGAATTACAAAGCAATCTTCATCAAACCGTCACAATTGCCACAACCCTTGCATCCCCGCCAAAGGTAGGTTAGGTGAAGGGCATTCATGCTGCCATCACCCGCCATTTCCCGCTGGATTCTTGCCTGCATGGCCTGTGTGGCGCTGATGGTGCTGATTGGCGGGCTGACACGCCTGACCGAATCGGGGCTTTCAATTGTGGAATGGAAGCCCATCACCGGCATTCTTCCGCCCATGAGCGAGGCCGGCTGGCAGAGAGAATTTGCCGAATATCAGACCAGCCCCGAATTTATCGAGAAGAATCACACCTTCGGGATTGAGGAATTCCGCGGGATTTACTGGCTGGAATATCTGCACCGCCTGTTTGGGCGCATCACCGGCCTCGTTTTCCTTCTGCCACTCATCTATTTTACCGTGCGGCGGGCGCTGCCTGCTCCGTTGTTCCGCCGCATGTTCGCCCTTTCGCTGCTGGTGGCCGCGCAAGGCACGGTGGGGTGGGTCATGGTGGCCAGCGGGCTGGTGGATCAACCGCGCGTTGCCCCGGTCAAGCTCGGCATTCACCTGCTGCTGGCGTTTTCGCTTTTTGCGCTGCTGGCGGTTACTTACTGGCAGGTACATGCTGTGCCGCGTCTTGCCGGCCGCTTCACCGCTGCCGTTGTTGCGCGCGGGCTGCTTATACTCACGGTTCTGCAGATTTTTCTGGGCGCACTGGTAGCGGGGCTGGATGCGGGGCTGACCTATAACACCTATCCGCTGATGGATGGGGCGTGGATACCGCCCGGCCTCACCCCGCTTTCGCCCTGGTGGCTCAATCACCTTGAACATATTCCCATGGTGCAATGGCAGCACCGGATGGGCGGCCTGATTTATGTGATTTCCTCCCTTGCCGCAGGCCTGTATCTCATGCGCCACGTATCAGGTTCAGAGCGTCGCTGGGCTGCGGCGCTGGCGGCAGTTGCGGTGCTGCAGTTCCTGCTTGGGATTGCGACCTTGTTAAGTGTGGTTGATATTTCACTGGCAAGCGCCCATCAGATGCTGGCGCTTGTGCTGCTGCTGGTGGTGGTGCGGCTTTGCTACGCGTTGAAACTGACGGCCACGGGTAAGTAACATCCGGGCAAATGCGCTTGCCGCGTGCGGTTTCGCGTGCGATAAGACAAAAATAACGGGCGAGAAAACCAATGAACTACGATGCATTGTTCGAAGCAGCGGTGGCGGAAATCAAGGCAGAAGGCCGCTACCGGGTTTTTACCAATCTTGAGCGCAAGGCCGGGGAATTCCCCAAAGCCATTGCCCGCCGCACGGGCGAGGAAGTGACCGTCTGGTGTGCGAATGACTATCTCGGCATGGGGCAGCACCCCGTCGTGCGCGAGGCGATGAAACACGCGATTGATACCATGGGTGCAGGCGCCGGCGGCACGCGTAATATCTCCGGTACGCACCACGCGATTGTGGAGCTGGAAGAGACGCTGGCCGAGCTGCATCAGAAAGAAGCAGCGCTGATCTTTACCTCGGGCTATGTCGCTAATGAGGCCGCGCTCAGCACGCTTGGCGCAGTGCTTTCAGATGCGGTGATTTTTTCTGACGCGCAGAATCACGCTTCCATGATTCACGGCATCCGCCAGTCGGGGGCTGAGAAAAAAGTCTTCCGCCATAATGATGTGGATCATCTGGCCAAGCTGCTCGCTTCGGTGGATATACGCCGCCCGAAAATTATCGCGTTTGAGTCGGTCTATTCCATGGATGGGGATATCGGCCATATCCGCGAAATATGCGCGCTGGCGCGGCATTATCATGCCCTGACCTATCTTGATGAAGTGCATGCGGTGGGCATGTATGGCCCGCGCGGTGCAGGCATTGCCGAGCGCGAAGGGCTGATGGGCGAGGTGGATCTGATTCAGGGTACGCTTGCCAAGGCCTACGGCGTGATTGGTGGCTATATCGCTGGCAGCCGCGCCCTGGTGGATGCGGTGCGCTCTACCGCGCCCGGGTTTATTTTCACCACCTCCATTCCCCCGGCCGTAGCAGCAGGGGCGAATGCCAGCGTGCGCCATCTGATGACGGCGCAGGCCGACCGTGCGGCGCATCAGCGTCAGGCGGCGACACTCAAAACCATGCTGAAACAGGCAGGCATTCCCATTCTTGATACGCCCACCCATATTGTTCCCGCCATGGTGGGGGATCCGGTGCTGTGCAAAAAAGCCTCTGATCTGCTGCTGGAAGAATACCGCATGTATGTACAGCCAATCAATTACCCGACCGTGCGCCGGGGCACCGAGCGGCTGCGCCTGACCCCGACCCCGTTTCATACGGATGCGATGTGTGCGGCGCTGACGGACGCAATGGTGGATGTCTATGCGCGGCTTAACATCCGCTATGACGCGGCGGACGCTGCCCGCAAAGTGGCGTAGCCTATCCTTTTACAACCAACGGGCGGAACAAGGGCAGTTACACCGAACCTAACCGGCTGGGCTGGTAAGGCGTCATCATCAGGATATTACAAGCGCCACTATAACCGTTTTTCGACCAGCGCCTGACGCAGGAAGCGGTTCAGCTCCGTCTGCCATCCTTTGCCTTTGGATTTGAGGGCACGAAGCACGGCCGGGTCCATCCGTAATGATACCAGCTCTTTTTTATTGGCCGAAGGTGGCCGCCCGCGTTTTCTGAGTGTTCCCTCACGATGCGCGTGAAGCAATCCCGGCTCAACC
>CANHAG010000202.1 GCA_947458525.1 Rhodospirillaceae bacterium
CGAAGGTTGATACCCTGACGCAGATGATCAAGCGAGAGCAGGTGGTCTTTCCAGAGCTGGTCAAGCGTTTGCAGCAGCAGGCGCTTTTCAGCAATCTGGTAAATATGGGGCGGGAAGGCTTCAGCTTTTTTCTGAAGCAGCTCGGTCGTGGCGGCCTCAAGCCGCTCATAGATCTCCTCGTCCGCAATGCCTTCTTCCTTCGCCCAGCCCTCCACCGGAAGCTCAAGCCCGTAAATACGGAAAATTTCGTGGCGCAACGTCACCGGATCCCACGCTTCTGCATAGGCGCCGGGCGGAATATGGGTGGTGACAAGGTGGCGGTTCACATCCTGCCGCATGAGCGTAATCGTCTCGCTCACTTCTTCTGCTTCCATCAGCTCAATACGCTGTTCATAGATGACTTTGCGCTGGTCGTTCATCACATCATCGAACCTGAGCAGGGTTTTGCGAATCTCGTAATTGCGCTGCTCCACCTTGCTCTGTGCGCGCTCAATGGCCTTATTCATCCAGGGGTGTAAAATCGCTTCGCCCTCTTTTAGCCCCATTTTCTGCAGCACCACATCCATGCGCTCGGAACCGAAAATCCGCATCAGATCATCTTCAAGCGACAGGAAGAATTTAGACGCGCCGGGGTCGCCCTGCCGCCCCGAACGGCCACGCAGCTGATTATCAATCCGGCGGGATTCGTGGCGTTCAGTCGCAATCACATAAAGCCCGCCCGCCTCGCGCACAATTTCCTTATCGCGCGCCACGGCCGCGCGGATCATCTCCGCCCGCCCTTCTTCGGCCGCATCGCCCAGTTCTTTTTTGATACGCATGGCAGCATTACCGCCCAGCATGATATCCGTACCGCGCCCGGCCATGTTGGTGGCGATTGTCACCGCGCCTGGCTGCCCGGCCTGAGCGATGATATAGGCTTCCTGCTCGTGATAGCGCGCATTCAGCACCTGATGCGCAATGCCCTCTTTTTTGAGGCGTTTTGAGAAGGCTTCCGATTTTTCGATGCTGACCGTTCCCACCAGCACCGGCTGTTTGCGGTCGTGACATTCGCGGATAAGCGCAATCACTGCCTTGTCGCGCTCTTCAGAGGTGCGGTAGATTTCATCGTCATGATCTTTGCGGATGACGGGAAGATTGGTGGGAATCTCCACCACTTCGAGCTTGTAAATATCACTGAACTCGGCCGCTTCCGTCATGGCTGTGCCGGTCATGCCCGCAAGCCTTGGGTAAAGCCGGAAGTAATTCTGGAAAGTGATGGACGCGAGTGTCTGGTTCTCGTTTTGAATGGTGACGTTCTCTTTGGCCTCAAGCGCCTGATGCAGCCCTTCAGAATAGCGCCTGCCTTCCATCATGCGGCCGGTAAATTCGTCGATGATGACGACCTTGCCGTCTTTCACGATATAATCCGTATCCCGGCTGAAGAGCTTGTGCGCCCGCAGCGCCTGATTCACGTGATGCACCAGACTGACATTGCCGATATCGTAAAGCCCTTCGCCTTCCTTCATGCGCTCGGCCTTGACGAGCAATTCCTCTATCTTCGCTACCCCTGCTTCATTGAGCGTTACGGTGCGGGATTTTTCGTCTTTATCATACATGCTCGCATCAAGCCCGGGGATGAGCGTATCCACATATTTATACATTTCGGAATTATCTTCCGTAGGGCCAGAGATGATAAGCGGGGTGCGCGCCTCGTCGATCAGAATCGAATCCACCTCGTCAATAATCGCGTAGTGAAACGGGCGGTGCACCATTTCCTCACGGCTGAATTTCATATTGTCGCGCAGATAATCAAACCCCAGCTCGTTATTGGTGGCGTAGGTAATATCGGCGCGGTAGGCTTCCTGGCGCTCCCTGTCATCCACCCCGTGATGGATAATCCCGACCGTAAGCCCAAGAAAGCGGTAGATTTTCCCCATCCATTCCGCATCGCGCTTTGCAAGGTAATCATTGACGGTGACAATATGCACCCCCCGCCCGGTGAGGGCGCTCAGGTAAGCAGGCAGGGTGGCGACGAGGGTTTTCCCCTCGCCGGTTTTCATCTCGGTAATCATGCCGCGGTGCAGCACCATGCCGCCTAGCAGCTGCACGTCAAAATGCCGCATGCTGAGGGTGCGTTTGGCCGCCTCGCGTACCACGGCAAAGGCCGGAACCATGAGTGCATCAAGTGTAGCGCCCTGCGCCAGTGCCGCCCGGAATTCCCCCGTTTTTGCGCTGAGTGCCTCGTCGCTCAGTGCTGCCATTTCAGGTTCCAGCGCGTTAATCGCCGCGACTTCATGCTCCAGCGAGCGTACCAGCCGCTCATTGGCGCTGCCGAAGAGTTTTTTTGCAAGGCCACCCAGCATCGTTCCACCTTTTCTTGAAACCGTGGCGGACAGATAGGGATTTGCCGGGCGCGTGTCAACGGATTCCCTTGAAAACCGCACGGTTTTATGCCACATCCATCCGCATCAACAAGAGTATTCCTACCATGAAAAAAATCCCCATCCTCGCCGCTGCCTTATGCTTGCTGCCCACCAGCGCCGCTCTGGCGGCCGATGATTATGTGATGCTCAAAATCAACGGCCAGAATATCTCCGCCGCCGAGGTGCAGCAGAGCTGGGAGGGGCTTTTCCCCCCCGGCACCGCCCCGGCGTTTGATACCGCAAGCCCTGCGGTGCAGCAGAATGTGCTGCGCGGGATTGTGACGGAAAAACTCCTGCTGATTGAGTCCGAAAAGCAGGGGATTGAAACCCGCGATGCGGTGCGGCAGGAGGTAGAGGCGGCGCGGCGCAAAATTATACTGCAGCATTTTCTTGACCAGAAATCCGCCAATCTGATTGGCGAAGATGAAATTCAGGCCGAGTATAAGCGCATGGCAAAGAAACTGGCCGAAGAAGAAGAAATCCGCGCCCGGCATATTCTGGTGGCGAGTGAGAAAGAGGCCAAAGAGCTTTACGAACGAATTGAAAAGGGCGAATCCTTCGCGAAACTGGCCGAGGAATATTCCAAAGACCCTTCCACCGCTGCGGAGGGTGGAGATCTGGGCTATTTCACCGCCGATAAAATGGTGAAGCCTTTTGCACAAGCCGCTTTCAGCCTGAAAAAGGGCGAGGTTTCAGAGCCGGTGGAATCTCCCTTTGGCTGGCATGTGATTCTGGTAGAAGACCGGCGCAGCGCCACCATCCCCACACTGAATGACGCGCGCGGCGCGATTCTGCTGCAGCTGCAGGACGAAAAACTCAGCAGCTACATCAATAATCTGCTGAGCGCGGCTGAGGTGAGTTATTTCAGCCCGAAGGGTAAGGAACTGCCCTTCAACAAAAAACCAGCGCCATTAAAACGTGATGGCGAGTAACGCACTGCCTGTTTCGCCTCTGGCACCGGCGGCGCTGACTGACTTGCCACCGGTGGCCGGGGTGCGTATTGCGACCGCATCCGCCGGCATTAAAACCCCCGGGCGCACGGACCTCATGCTCATGGTGTTTGACCCCGGCACGGTGGCAGCAGGCGTGTTTACCAATTCCCTCACCCCTTCTGCGCCGGTGGATTGGTGCCGGGCGCAG
>CANHAG010000203.1 GCA_947458525.1 Rhodospirillaceae bacterium
CGATAAACAGAAATTGCTGGAGGAGCAGATCGCCGAGGCCGAGGCCGAAGAAGCCGCCGAGGAAGAAGCGTTTGAGCGTGAACAGGCGGCGCGTGAATCCCGCTATGGCGGGCGCGGCGAGCGTGAGGATGACGGCTTTGTCGCCGAAGCGGGCGAGCAGCCCGATATGCCGCTTGAGGAAGTGGTGGAAAATCTTGTCCCGGAGATGGAGCCGGTAGCGTATCAGGAATTGCCCGAGCCCGACACGCAACCCCTTACCACCACAGATTACGCCACTTACAGCGAGCATCTTCCCGAGCAGGAAGTGCTGCCGCCGGACGCTATTGTCACGGCGGAAGATGCATTCAGTGAATTGCCCGAAGATGCGGCCACCAGCGCGCTTGCAGCAGATGACGCCGCGCCGGGCGAAGCTCCGCGCGGGCGCATGCGCCGCCCACGCCGGGGCGAGCGTGGAGAGCGTGGGGATCGCGGTGAAGCACGTGGAGATGGCGAGCGTGGCGGGCGCGGATTTTACCGCCGCTACCGCATTCAGGAAGTCATCAAGCGCAACCAGATTGTGCTGGTGCAGGTCATCAAGGAAGAGCGCGGCAATAAAGGCTGCTCACTTACCACCTATATTTCACTCGCCGGGCGCTATTCGGTGCTCATGCCCAATTCGCCCAGAGGCGGCGGTATTTCCCGCAAAATCACCGACCGTGAAACGCGCCGTAAACTGAAGGATATTGTAGGCGAGCTGAAAACCCATAAAGGTATGAGTGTGATTGTGCGCACCGCGGGGATTGACCGCGGCGTGCCGGAGATTCAGCGCGATTATGAATATCTCATCAAACTATGGAACCAGATCCGCGAGACAACACTGGCATCCAATGCCCCGGCGCTGATTTATGAGGAGAGCGATCTCATTAAACGCTCGCTGCGCGATCTTTATACCAGCGACATCAAACGCATCATGATCGAAGGCGAGCAGGCCTATAAACAGGCGCGCGAATTCATGCAGATGCTGATGCCCGACCACATGGGCGAGATTGAGCTCTATCAGGATGCGTTGCCACTGTTTTCGCAGGCCGGCGTGGAAGAGCAGCTTGAATCCATGCTGGAACCGCAGGTGCGCCTGCGTTCGGGCGGGTATATTGTCATCAACCCCACTGAGGCGCTGATCTCGATTGACGTTAACTCCGGCCGCTCCACCACCGAGCGGAATGTGGAGGAAACCGCACTTAAGACCAACCTTGAAGCGGCGAGTGAAATCGCCCGTCAGCTGCGCTTGCGCGATCTGGCCGGGCTGATTGTCATCGACTTCATCGATATGGGCTATGGCCGCAACCGCCGCACGGTAGAGCGCGCCATGAAAGATGCGCTGAAGCGCGACCGCGCGAAAATTCAGGTGGCACGCATCAGCACCTTTGGGCTTATGGAAATGTCGCGCCAGCGCCTGCGCCCATCTATGGCTGAGGCAATGGGGCAGCCCTGCCCGCACTGCAAAGGTACAGGCTATGTGCATTCGGTAGAAACGATGGGGATTCAGATCATCCGCACCTTGCAGAAGGAGGCGGCAACGGGTCAATACGCGACCTTGCGCGTGTCCACCTATGAAGAGGCGGCGCTGCATCTGCTCAACGAAATGCGCGAGATGGTACAGGCCGTTGAGCAGCGCTTTCAGGTGAAAGTGGTGATTCTCGTGGATGCGGGGATTTTGAGTGGCATGTTCCGCCTCATCAAAGTCACGGCGGAAGGCAAGGAAGTACTGCATGAAGACGTGCGCGGAAATGGGCGCAAGCCCCGTCGCCGTGGGCGGCGCGGCGGGCGTGAGCGCGGCGGAGATGATGCAGGTGAGGAGGATACTGTAGAGGATACACAAACCCTGGGTGATACGCCAACCGGTGAACCAGTGGCGGTCGGCGAAACGGCTGTTTCAGAGGGCGGCGACCGCCCACGCCATCCACGGCGTGACCGCGGGGAGCGTGGGGATCGTGGAGAGCGAGGCGATAGAGGCGATAGAGGCGAACGCGGAGGCCGGCGCGGACGACGCGGCGGGCACGACCGTCAGAATCGCCCACGGCGTGAAGATGCCGCTGCAACGGATACACCCGCCGTGGAAACTCAGGCTGCACCCACACCGCGCGAGGCGGGCGCCGCAAGAGACGGCGGTGTGCCACGCCCACCGCATCTGCGTGATTTCAAGCCCGGCGGTGGCAATTCATCACCCCATCCTGCCCCGGCGGCACAGGTGATTCCCTTAAGCGAACCTTCCGTTTCAACCGCAAGCGAGGCAGGTGAAAAACCCAAGCGTCGCGGCTGGTGGAACAAGATGCTGGAGGGGTGACGCAAGCGTGATAAGTGGCGGGTGATAAGTGACAGGTGATCATGCATATCGTTCGTAATTTCATTGTCTTCAGTTGCGCAGTGCTGCTCTTGGCGCAATCCGCGCTCGCTGGCATCATCCGCGATGCGGAGATTGAATATACGCTGCGCACCTATGCCACGCCGATACTGCAAAGTGCTGGCATTCCACCGGAAGACGTGCGCATTCTGATTGTGGATGATCCTTCCATCAACGCCTTCGTCGCGGGCGGGCTTAACATCTTCATCAATACCGGCTTGATTCTTGAAACGCGCGATGCGGGCATGCTGATTGGCGTTATCGCTCACGAGACTGGCCACATCTCTGGTGCGCATCTGTCGCAACTCACCGAAAAATCCAACCGCGCAACGCTTGGCGCAGTCATCAGCGCGGTGATTGGCGCCGCCGCCGTCGCCGGTGGCGCTGGCGAAGCCGGTGCCGGCATCATGATGGGCGGACAGAATATGGCGCTCAGGAGTTTTCTTACCGATATACGCATGAATGAACAATCGGCCGATCAGGCGGCGCTTACATTTCTTGATGAAAATGAAATTTCCTCAAGCGGCATGCTTGCCATGTTCGAGGAACTGCGCCGGCAGAATTCAGGCAATAGCCGCAAGGCCGACCCCTATCTGCAGACTCACCCGCTGACGACGGAGCGGATTTCTGTCATCCGCAATCACTTAAATGCCTCGCCCATTCCCAAACATCAGGTGCCGGATGGGTTTAATGACATGCATGCACGCATGATTGCCAAGCTTGTTGGCTTCACCGCTCCCAAATCCACCACGTTCAACCGTTACCCCGAAGACCGGAAAGACGTGCCCGCGCGCTATGCCCGCGCAATTGCCCATTACCGCGCTTCAGAGCTGCAGCCGGCTCTGGCTGAGATGCGCGCACTGATTGCTGAATATCCGAATGATCCGTTTTTTTATGACACGCTCGGGCAGATTCTGTTTGAAAATGGCAAGCTGGTGGAGGCCAGCGAGGCCTACCGCAAAGCCTCGCGCCTCCAGCCGGATTCGGCGCTTATTCTTACGGATTACGGCAAGACCCTCATCGCGCGCGATGATCCGGCGCTTTTGCCAGAGGCCATCACCGCGCTGGAACAGGCAAAAGATAGTGACGACAGCAACGGCTTCACCTGGCGGCAACTGGCGATCGCGTATGGCAAGCGCGGCGATCTTGCCGCATCTTA
>CANHAG010000204.1 GCA_947458525.1 Rhodospirillaceae bacterium
GCGCGGGCGACATTTTCTTCCGTTACGGCCTCGGTTTCCATCGCGTTATGTTTCTGCTGGCGCGCCACCGCTTTCGCCTGACGCACTTTTGCATATTCCGAGCCGGCCTGATAGAGCGGCACACGGAAATTCACCGTCACAATATCCTGATCAAAATTTGTGGTGCCATTTCGGCTTGGCCCTTCCTGACGTGTGGCTGCGCCCACCAGTGTCACCTGCGGCAGCAAGGTGCCGATGGCAGAATCAATATCGAGTTTCGTGGCCTGCTCAATCTGCAGTGCGGCCATCAGATCCGGGTTGGCGGCACGCGCCATTTCCACCGCCTCCTCACGCTTCAGCGGCAGTTCCGGCATGTCCTGCGGAATGGAGAGCGTTGTCTCCGGCCGGTAGCGCGCCACACGCTCAAACGCCGCCAGCGAAGTCAACACCGCCCCTTCGGCTGAAATCACATTGGTGCGCGCCTGCGACAGACGGGCTTGTGACTGTGCCACGTCAGTACGCGTGACCTCACCCACCTCGAACCGGTCTTCTGAGGCTTTGAGCTGTTTTGCGAGTACATCCCGGTTATTGCGGGAAAGCTCTAAAATCGCCTGCGCCGAAAGCACATCCATATAGGCGGTAATGGCCTCGATCAGCACCGATTGCTCTACGGCCAGCAGTTGTGCCTGACCTGCGCGCGAACGTTCCTGCGCGGCTTTGAAATTCGCCCAGACCGATCCACCACGGAACAGCGGCTGTTCCCCGCGAAGCTCCCTGTTTTCGGCATCGTCGCTGACACTTGGGCCATCGCCGCTTTTGACCTTCGACCGGCCCGTATCAAACCCTGCCGCCACACTGGGGCGGAAGCCGGAGGCAGCAATCGCCATATTCTCATTCGTCGCCTGCAATTGCTGGCGCGCGGCCAGAATCCGGGGATTGTTCTGATAGGTCGCCTCGAGCATGGCCTTGAAGCTGTCTTCACGCATGGCGACCGTCACCGGCAGGCTCACTTCAGAATGGGTCATCTCGGGCGCAGCAGTTGTGGCCGCATCGGGTACGGTCTCAGCCGTTACCATCGACGGCGCAGCAAGCAGCCACAGCACCGGCATCAGCATTGTATAATGGAGGAGTTTTCCGCGCATATCACGTTACTCACTTTCAGCTTTGCTAATGTTGCTCACCCTGCCAGAGAAGCCTTAAGATTCCGTTAGCAATTAGTAAACTATTGCTTAACCACGCGTGATTTTTTCTCGGCTGTCGCCCTTATGCCACGGGAAAGATACTGGAAGAATATCCAGGTGATTAACTTTTGTAAACCGGCCACTGGCCGCGCGCAAGCAGGTCGAGGCTCTGTGCCGGCTCGCCCATCAGATGCTGATAGACCCAGTAATGCGCCAGCACCTGCGCCACATAATTGCGGGTTTCGCCGTAGGGGATGGATTCGATGTAAAGCAGCGGATCGCTGATATTCCCCGCTGCGCGCTGCCAGCCAGCCACCGCACCCGGCCCGGCATTATAGGCCGCAAGCGTATGAATTAGGCTACCGTTGACCACAGGCTTTTCCATCAGCATCTCGATATAGGCCGCGCCAAGGCGGACATTGGTTTGCGTATCCGTCAAATGCGGCCTCCCCAGACCATTCATATTCACCGCGGCCAGTTCCGTTTCATTCAGCGAGCGGAAAACGTGATTCGCCGTTGAGGGCAGCATCTGCATCATGCCCACCGCACCGGCATGGCTTGCCACATGCGGGCGGAAACCCGATTCCTGACGGCTGATGGCAAAAATAATCGCAGGGTCAACCCTGTTCTGTGCTCTGGCGATCATCCCCGGCATGGGGTAGGAGGCAAAGAGTTCCTCCGAAGGGCTTAAATCCTTCATCTGGCTCAAACGCACCTGAAGATTGGGCAGGTTGAACTCGCTGGCAAGCGTGACAAGCGCCTTACGCTCATGGCGCGAAAGCTGTGAGAAAAGCGGACGCATCTCGGTTTCAGCCTCTGTTTCCCGCCCGATGCTGGCCAGCGCCTGCGCGCGCAGCACGGCGGGGTGGCGGCGCAGTGCGCTTGGTACATATGGTGCGGAAGCCATCCAGTTCAGCGAATTGCCAAGAGTGCGGTTGGCCAGCATGCCGTAAAAGGTAGTGGGGTATTCGGCAGCGCGTTCAATCATGCGCTCGGCGCGGTCATCGCCAAGCCGGTCATAGCTGCGATACGCCCAGAAATATGCGGCCGCACGGTGCCAGGGGTTCAACTCTTCCTTCGCGGCCAGCGATTCAAACTGCCGCGCCGCATCTGCAATTTTACCGGCACGCCAGAGGCTGAGCCCGTGATACCAGCCAGAAGGCATGGATTTCGCACCCAGATGATCAATATATCCGGCACCTTTGAGCGGTTCTATCTCGCCCATCCCGGCAATGTCTGCACCACGACGGTTTGCCAGCGCAGCAATTTTCTGCGCCTGCGGATGATCAGAAAAATTACCCAGCCAGACAGATAACTCGTCTGCTTCCGAGCGGTAGCGCTCATGCAGATAGCGCTGCGCCAGCACCTGACCAAGAAGCAACTGGCTCTCCAACTCACCAAGCATGGTATCGGCGGCGGCGAAATCACCCCGCTCCTGCGCAGAAAAAATAGCGCGGTAGCGCTGTTTATCCTGAGGCGTCAGCGGCTCCTGCATGGGTTCTACGGCCATGGTTGCGGCCGTATGCACCCGCACCGGTGCCACCAGCGCCTCGTGGCGCTCAGGCAGTGCCAGCACTACCACGGCCAGCAACACGCCGACCGAAGCAAGCAGTATAAAGCCCCCGCGTTTAACTCTGGTAAATCGTTCCATTCTTGCCGTTTATATGTTTTTAAATTTTTATCGTTTATTCATAAAAAATTAACGATTAGCCCTTTTATAGGAGGGCACCGGCTTAATTGCAAGCTTTGCTGTGTTAAATATTTGTTACATTATTTTAATACAGACACTTAACCGTATTTTATGGGGATAAAATCGCCGCTTTCAACGCCAGCAGATCCCCCCATGCCTGTTTCTTGGCCATGGGCTGCCGGAGCAGATAGGAAGGATGGTAAATCGCATGGGCAGGAATGGGGGCAGACATATAATCATTCTGATAGCTGAATACCTGACCGCGCAGGCGGGTGATGCCCTGATCGCTTTTTAGCAGCGCCTTGGCTGCCACCCCCCCCACCAGCACCAGCCGTTTTGGGTTTACGAGCGCGATATGTTTTTCCACCAGCGGTCGGCAGATTTCGATTTCCGCATCATTCGGTGCGCGGTTGCCCGGGGGGCGCCAGAAACAGATATTGGTGATGTAAAAATCCGTCTGGCGCGTCAGGCCGATATATCTGAGCATGGTGTCAAGCAGCTGACCGCTCGGGCCACAAAAGGGCACACCCGCTTTATCTTCTTCTGCACCCGGTGCCTCGCCAATGAACATGAGGCCGGAGGCCGGGTTGCCCTCCGCAATGACCGTGTGGCTTGCGGTTTTTTTGAGTGCGCAGCCATTGAAGCCGCGGATAGCCGCATACAACCC
>CANHAG010000205.1 GCA_947458525.1 Rhodospirillaceae bacterium
TCTGACACTTCATGCTTCGGCGTTGGCTTGCACTGCGCGCAGCCAGCACATTTACCCGCATGGTCGGTGGTGGCGAGTGCTGCCGGGTCAATCGGCGGGGCAGGCGGGATGGTTACTTTGGGCGGGGTAACAGGGGCAGGGGCGATGATGCCTGCATCAATAGCACGCAGTTGATCGCCCACAATCATTTTGGCGAGATCCACCGGCATCCAGGTAAACAGCGCGTGGTCTTTGATGATAAGAGCGGGTTTCTCAGAACATGTGCCGAAATTGGCGAGCGTCAGCTTCTCTTCCTGCTTAATCGTGACTCCTTCTTTCGGCAGCCCCTCCACCTGATTCCAGTGCGGCAGGCGCCATGTTCCGTGCCCATCACCAGTCACCAATACATGATTTTTCCCGGTCGCATCTTGATACGTCAGAAGCACCGGCTTATTCGCCTCCGGTTGTGCGTCTGGTGTGGGTATAGTCACTTCCTGTGCGATGATGGGGGCGTGAGCTTCGGGTGGCTTTGCGGTCACGGGCTCATGCGGCGCATGGGCGTTTGTGTTGGGTGTGGTGGGTGGCGCTGGCGCTGTTACAGCAGGCGCGGTGGGTGGTTTTTCTGCTGCGGGAGCTTCCATGACAGCCTGACTCATAATTTCTCCATATCTGAAGATAATCTCACGTGAACAGCCAGACTATATCCGTTTTAATGGACTCCTTGTGTGACGATTTGATGAAATTTGACACTGCGCTGTTATCTGACTCAACTTTGGGGGGCTGGGTGCCAACCCATCAACCCCCTCCGCAATCTGCTTCATTAACGCTTTATTAACCATTCTGGGCGTATGGTTAGGGTGAGCTTCAGCGCAAGCATGCCACAGCTGCGCGTAAATATGGGTGGGGTTTTAAAGCGCACCGGTGATTTCGCAAGCCCCCACACGCTGAAATGGATAGGATGTGACCCATGACTCAACAACAACACTCCCGCACAGCTTCCCCTGCGCCGGCAGCCCGCCGCCGTAGACAGGGAGGGTTTCTATTGCCGATGATGGCCGGGCTTCTTGTGGTGGCAGGCAGCACCGCCGCGGTGGTTGCGATGAAAGAGCAGCGCGAAACCTTCTGGGAGCCACGCACCGAAACCACATCTGACTTGAGCGAGGTCAATGCGGCGATTATCGCCTATCAGCGCAGTAAAAATCACCGCCTGCCATGCCCCGCAAGTCTGAGTAGCGGCAGCGGAGTGGAAGATTGCGCCGCCTCTCCTCCGGCAGGCACATTTGATGTGGGCACAGGCAGCACAGTCCGCATCGGCGCACTGCCCACCCGCACACTTGGCCTGCCCGACAGCGCGGGGGAGGATAAATGGGGCAATAAACTGACCTATGCCGTGGTAAAAACCCATACGGATGTTTTTCAATTCTCAAACTCTGTCGCCGTCGGTGCCGGCATCAACGTTACCACCGCCACCTTAGGATCTACTATTAACGATCAGGCCTATATTGTTGTCTCGCACGGGAAGGATGGCAAAGGCGCCACCCCTGCCAAAGCCGCAAGCGTTGGCATTGCCTGCACCAGCACCAGCGGGCAGGATCAGGAGAACTGCGACAATGACGACCAGAGTTTCAGCGCCCTTGGCATGAACACCGACCCCGGCGCAAACTATTTTGATGATATCGTGATTTTCGGCACGCCGGACCCCGTGGCGCAACAAACCAACAGGCCTTGCAGAAACGGCATGGCCACCAGCTGGTCCGGCGGCGGCGTGATTGCCGGCTCGGGCAGTTGCTCGGGCGCGGCGCTGAATGAGGCGGTGGGTGGTCTGATCGACGGGGCTTCCACCGCCAGCGCTATCACTAACATCGCCGCCGGCACCACCGGAAGCGCCATGTTGAACTGTACTGACGGCATACTCAGTGCAACCAGCGGCGAGTGCTACCGCCATTGCGCCTCTAGTACGCAAACCTGGCTTACCAATTGCATTAATAACTCCGTGCCGGCTATCAACCATGGTAATTTTAACCTCATATCCAACACCGCCTCAGGCTATAGCGGAACCGTGCAGATCAATTGCACTGACGGCGTCCTTTCTCAGCAAAGCGCCACGTGTAATGTCCCTGTGAATGGCGTATGTAATAACAGTGTGGCATGGAGTTGCTCGGCTGGCACGGCCATTAATGGCGTGGATGCTGGCTGTGGCGGCACCCGCACCTGGCAATGCCAGGGAACTAATGGTGGCGCTACCGACAGCTGCAGCCAATATACCGGGGCATGTCTTGTAGACAAAATATTCTACCTTGGTTCAGATTCCTGTAGCGGTGGGTATTGCTCCTGTCACAGTGCGACCTGGGTTCATTCACATCATCAAATGCAGAATTACTGTGCATGGAGAGGATGTGGTGGATATATTTCTTCCACCCCTCAAACAGCCTGGAGGCATCAGTGGCAATGCCACGGCCTATATGGAAATGGTTGCTACAGCAATGCCGCTCCTGGAAATTATTGGTGTGATTCAGTCACCTGCAGCCAGTGCCCTCCATAGGTCTATGATGTGCGTTTCATTCCGGCAGGCTGGCGAGTAAAAAAAGATATTCAGGAGCAGGTTCTTACCTATGAGGTGCTATATGCCGCTTAATTCAACCCGCCGCGACGGATTTTCGCTGCTTGAGATGTCGATTGTGCTGGTGATTCTTGGCCTGCTGACGGCGGGTGGCCTGTCCATAGGCGGCATCATGGTGGCGCAGCAGGCCAACACCTCCACCAACGAGAATCTTGACGAGATTCAGCAGGCACTTATCGATTTTGTGAAAACACAAGGCCGCCTGCCCTGCGTGGCACCGCTGACCGTGGCGCCGACCGATGGCTCGTTTGGCACGGAGCTTGAAGCTGGGGGCTGTCTTACCGACACCACTGCAAGCGGCGGCTCCTTGCGCGCGGTGGTTCCTATCGTGCCCACACCATCGCCACCCGAACCATCGGAAAGAATCATCCGTATTGGCGGGGTGCCCACCCGCACGCTCGGCCTCAAAGACCGCATGGCGTCAGATGAATTCGGCAACCGCTTTCTTTATGTGGTGACTGAGAATCTCACGACCCATGCCGGGTTTAACACCGCCACTAATCTCGGTCAGATCGGGGTGCGTGATGGGGGCGGTGGCGCGGGTTTTATCCTCGACCCTGCCAGTCCCAATGGCGGGGCAGCCTTCATGCTGATTTCCCACGGGCCAGATGGCAAAGGCGCCGTGCGCCACAAAACCAATAACGTGACCAATGCCTGCGGCACCGGGAGTAATCTGGATGTGGAGAATTGCGATGTCACCAATACCGGCACCACTGCGGCAAACCTCATCAATTTCCGCGATGCGCGCTTTAATAATGGCGACCTGCCCGCCTCATTTTTTGATGATTTCACCCGCTTCATGCCTAAATACCGCCTCACGGCACTGGCCGGTTCCACCGGCTCCAGCCTCTGGGGCAATTCGGGCGACACGATCTTCAGCATCGGCAGTGATAACAACACCACCACCGGCAA
>CANHAG010000206.1 GCA_947458525.1 Rhodospirillaceae bacterium
AAGCTGGAGCTGTTTTTTTATCGCCACGGGGCGATTTCGACATTCACCGGACGGTTACTGCCCGGCATTCGTCATTACATTTCCTTCCCGGCGGGACTCGCGCGCATGGACCTCAAAAAATTCGTGATTTATACCGCGCTGGGCGGCGCTATCTGGATGACGGTGCTGGTGATGCTTGGGTATTACATCGGCGAGAATGAAGATCTGATGAAGATCTATCTACCAAAGGCCAAAGTGGCGATGGTTGTACTTATCGTTCTTGCTGGCGGTGTTTACATCTGGCGTCATCGCCGCCGCAAAGCCTGATATTTTCGACTGCCTGATTTTTTTCTGGCGTGAAAACAGGCTCACGATAGTTTTGCAAGCACAGACTCAGGCGTAAGGATGAACACATCGCGCGACTTCTGCGCGTGCAGATCGGCCAGTTTCATCTCGCTGAACCCGGCCGTGCGGTCTTTGGCAGGCGGCACTTCCGCATGGCTCGATTTTTCTGGTGCAGCCACAAGCGGTAAATTCACACGTTCTTTCTCTGCGGCAGGAATAAGCCGTTCGGGCATGAGTGGCTCTTTCCCCGCCATCGGCAGATCGCGGACGATTTTGAACGGCTCCTTCACCTCTGAAAGCCTGAGCGCCATGAGGGCGCTTTCAGCCACGACCGCCACGAATTCTGTTTCATTGCGATACACAAAATACCGCACCTTCTTGCCTTCCGCCACCTGCGTATGGCGGATGGAAAGGGGTTCAAGCGGTTTTTGTTTTTTCCAGAACATTGGGCAATCCCCGTTCAGTATGCCTTCCAGCGCATGCCGCCAAAGAGGAAGCGCACCCCAGCATCGCTGCGGTGCCCCAGCGGCAACACAACGGAGCGGTATTTGATTACAAATCCTTTGTTGTTGGTGAATTCACCTTCATCCATGGCGGGTTGGCCACTGGTTTTGACATTCTGGAACGTCGCAAACAGCGAATCCGGATGCGGAAAAAGCAGTGTCTCGCAGATTTCATGACCGGTCAGATCGTCGCCATATGCCTCGACCAGCGCCGTACCGAGATAATCATAGCGGAAGGTTTCTT
Organism: Rhodospirillaceae bacterium; assembly: GCA_947458525.1. Lineage (GTDB taxonomy): Bacteria > Pseudomonadota > Alphaproteobacteria > Rickettsiales > UBA3002 > JAFLDD01. The sequence goes on from CANHAG010000206.1 coordinate 1,072, forward strand.
TTTCCGCATGTACCAGAAAACAATGCGGCCAGAGACCCGCAATATCCGCCGGGCTGACATCCGACTCCAGCGGCATGGGGCGCCCCTTGCGCAAAGATTGCCAGTATTCCAGCAACACTTCGTTTAATCGTTGGTTAGGTGTGTTCATACTGCGAATCTACCATAATTTCATGAATTATCCATGGGTTTTCAGCACTTCCCCGGCCAGATAAAGCGATCCGGCAATCAGCAGATGCGCCGGCGCATCAGGCAGTTGTGCAATCTTTCCCGCCGCATCCTGTAGCAACCCGGCCATAATCACCTCACAAATCCCGGCATGCTGCGCGGCGGCAGCAAGGGCTTCCGGGGTGTGGCAGGGCGCATGCGCAATCGGCACCGCAATCATCCGCGCAGTGACCGGCGCAACCCACGCAAGGAAGGTCGCCGCGTCTTTACGCGCCATCAGCCCCAGAAGCATCGTCACGGGGCGATCCTGCGCAGAAATCCATTCCGCCAGCGCTTCTGCCGCCCCTTCATTATGCCCGCCATCCAGCACCACCGCGCCCCGGCCTCCCCAGGCGGTTACCAGCGTGCCGTGGGTTAACGTTTGAAGCCGCGCCGGCCAGATTGCCTGCGCCAACCCCTCTTTCATCTGTGCTTCGCTCACAGGAAATCGGGACGAAAGCACAGCAACCGTTTTTGCCGCCACAGCCGCGTTGATGCGCTGATGTGCGCCTTGAAGCCCCGGCGCATGGGCAAGGGTTTCGGGTGTTGCCCAGTGAAGCAATGCGCTGATTTTTTCTGCATAATCGCGAATCACTGCGGCCGCCTCCGGCTGCTGCGGCGCGCTGATACATGGCACACCGGGGCGCATGATTGCCGCTTTTTCCCCAGCGATTTTTACAAGCGTATCGCCCAGAAATTCCTGATGATCGTATGAAATTGTTGTAAGAATCGTTGCCATTTTTTCCGGCACCGTATTGGTCGCATCAAGCCGCCCGCCCATGCCGGTTTCAAGCAGCAATAGATCGGCCGGAACTTCACGGAAACACAGGAAGGCCGCCGCCGTCAGCCCCTCAAATTCGGTCACGGGATGGTCTTTTTTAAGCGCGATTACCCGGTCAAGTGCGGCGGCAAATTCATGATCCGTCACCTCTTTTCCCGCCAGCAGAATACGCTCATTATACCGCACCAGATGGGGCGAGGTATAGCTATGCACGCGGTACCCCGCCTGTGTATAAATACGCTGCAGATAACTGAGGGTCGAGCCTTTGCCATTCGTGCCGGCCAGATGAATGACCGGCGGTAAATCACGCTCCGGATGGCCAAGCGCGGCAAGCAGCGCCTCCATCCGCGCCAGATTCAGGTGAATCCCCGGTAGCGCGGGCGACGCTAATTTTGCTATATGTTCATTCAAATTCATCATGAGCCTCGTAACCGGACATGTGACGCCACATCATGTACGCGCAGAATATCCACTGGAATATCCATGAGCCTGCGCGAAAACGCGAGCGTCTCCGGGTCGCGTGCGATAGGGTTTTCAGCCGCCCCCACCGCGCGCAGGAACGATTTGCGCGAATGTCCCATAAGCCAGCGCCCTCCCCCATCCACCAGTTCGCTCATGCGCGCTAGAAGATCGAGGGATTGCGCCGCAGTTTTGCCAAACCCGATGCCGGGGTCAAAAATAATCCGCACCGGGTCAATCCCGGCGGCCGCCAGCGAGCGCTCGCGCTTATCTTTCCATGCGCGCAGCGTGGCGACGGGGTCGGCATCCGCCGGTAAGGTGACCGAGGAATCGGCGGGGATGGTCAATGAATGCATCACGACCACCTCACAGGAGGTTCTGGCCAGCACGCGCCGCATGGCTTCATCATGAAGCCCGCTTACGTCATTGATGATTTCTATTCCGCAATCGAGCGCACGCGCGGCAGTGCTGGCGTGGCGCGTGTCGATACTCAGCTTTACCCGGCTTCGGTCGGGGTGATTCACCATAGTTTCCAGCGGCACCTTTAGCCGCTCCCATTCTTCTTCTGCCGAAACTGGTGTGGCGCCCGGGCGGGTGGATTCCGCCCCGATATCCACGATCTCCGCCCCCTCCTCTACCAGCCGCAAAAACGCCTCGCGCGCGGCTTCGGGGGTAATGTTTCTGCCATCCGAAAAAGAATCGGGCGTGAGGTTCAAAATGCCCATTATCTGCGTGGGCGCACGCCAGCGTCTGGCAGTGATGTGCGGCAGAGCGGCAATCGCATCCGCGCGTATTACATTGGGCGTAATTTCCTGCCATGGTAGCAGTACAAAATCGCGCGCGTGAATGCCCGGATGCGGCAGGGTGAGCGTGGGGCTAACAAGGGTGATGCCGCGGTAATCAAGCAGATCCAGATCAATCTCGCGCGGCGCCCAGCGGCCGCGATCTTTACGCCCTAAGGTTTGT
>CANHAG010000207.1 GCA_947458525.1 Rhodospirillaceae bacterium
CGCTTCCTGCTCCTTCAACACCGCGATGATCTGCTCTTCACTGAAACGCTTCTTCATGGTCTGCTCCTCGCCCCATCCTAGGGCCATTAGGGTTACAGACTCTACCTGAAACTGACTCAGTTTACGGGGAGCAGGTCAAGGACTTTCTACATCTAATTCGGCGAATAGGTAACCAGTAGGCGCACGAGATGTATTTATTGCATCCACATAGCATCCATAATCAATTTTCCAAACGCGGTAACGAGTGCCAGGGTCAGCACGTGAAGAGCGCCATATTCGTCTTAACACGTTCCTTCGCCGCCTTGATGAAAGCCGCGAAAATCGGGTGCGGGGCGAAGGGGCGGGACTTAAATTCAGGGTGGAACTGCACACCGATAAAGAATGGATGGTTTTTGAGTTCGACGATCTCGGGCAGTCTGCCATCTGGCGAGAGCCCGCTGAACACCACGCCCTGTTTGGCGAGCGCGTCGGCGTAATTGAGGTTCACCTCATAGCGGTGGCGGTGGCGCTCGGAAATTTCCGCCGCACCATAAATTTTATGGGCAAGGGTTTTGGGCGCAATCACGCATGGATAAGCACCAAGACGCATTGTGCCGCCCAGATCCGACTCTTTGCTGCGGCGCTCGGTTTTGCCGGCGGTTTTCCACTCCGTCATCAGCCCCACGACAGGCCCGCGTAGGTCTTTGCTGGCGGCGGCGGAAAATTCGCTTGAGGTCGCATCTTTGACGCCTAGAAGATTCCGCACCATTTCAATCACCGCAATCTGCATCCCGAAACAGATGCCGAAATAGGGAATGTGATGCTCGCGCGCATAGGTCACTGCGGCGATTTTGCCGCGCACCCCGTCCTCCCCGAACCCGCCGGGTACGAGGATCGCATCCACCTCTTTCAGCTTCTTCGCCGCATCCGCTGATTCAAAGACGCGCGAATTAATCCACTGCACTTTCACGCGCAGATTATGGGCGATGCCGGCGTGATCCAGCGCCTCAGTAAGCGATTTATACGTGTCGCCAATGCTGGTATATTTGCCCACCAGCGCCACCGTCACCTCGCCTTTGGGCTGGGCGTGGCGTTTCACGATACGCTCCCACTCGGCCAGATGTAGCTCGCGCTTCGATTTCAGCCCGAAATGCTTCAGTACCTGCGTATCCAGCCCCTCGCGGTTCAGGTTCTGCGGCACCTGATAAATCGTCGCCGCATCAAGCGCGGAGATGACATTCTCGACCGGCACATTACAGAACTGCGCGATTTTCTTTTTGTCGCCCAGCGGCACTTCGCGGTCAGCACGGCAGAGCAGAATATCGGGCTGAATACCAATAGAGCGCAGCTCTTTCACCGAATGCTGGGTGGGTTTGGTTTTCAGCTCCCGCGCGGCGGCGATGTAGGGGATGAGGGTGACATGCACAAACAGCACGCGCCCGCGCCCAAGCTCATAGCCCAGTTGGCGGATGGCTTCAAAAAATGGCAGACCTTCAATATCGCCGACCGTGCCGCCAATTTCGCAGAGGATGAAATCTTCATCCGTCTCACTGCCGCGGATGAAGTTTTTGATAAGATCCGTCACATGCGGAATCACCTGCACCGTGCCGCCGAGGTAATCCCCGCGCCGCTCCTTGGCGAGCAGGGTCGAATAAATCTGCCCGGTCGTCACATTGTCGGATTTTCTGGCATTCACGCCGGTGAACCGCTCGTAATGGCCAAGGTCAAGATCGGTTTCTGCCCCGTCTTCCGTCACGAATACTTCGCCGTGCTGGGTCGGGTTCATGGTGCCGGGGTCAACATTCAGATACGGGTCAAGCTTACGCAGCCGCACCTTGAAGCCGCGCCCCTGCAGCAGCGCAGCGAGCGACGCGGCGGAAAGCCCCTTGCCCAGCGAGGAAACCACCCCGCCCGTGATGAAAATATATTTCGCCGCCACCGCGATTACTCCGCCACCGGCACGGCGGGGGCTTGCGCCGGGGATTCTTTTTTAACTGCCGCAGGTGCTTCCGACTTCGATTCTGCCGCAGGCGCGGGCATGGCGGGAGAAGTCTTTTCATCTATCGCCAGCGGCACGGCAGGCGCGCGCTGAGATTCCTGCGACTCAATCGTACGCAGCAGCGTTGGCGTGCCGCTGCGCGATGCGAGGATGGAAAGCGCGAGGCTGTTCACGATGAAGATGGTGGCGAGAATCGCCGTAGTACGGGTGAGGAAATTGGCCTGACCACGGCTTGAAAAAATATTCATGCCCGAGCCGGAGCCAAGGCCGAACCCATCCGAATCGCTGCGCTGGATGAGGATAATACCAATCAGTGCGCTTGAGACCAGCACCTGAATCACAAGTAATACGGTTTCCATGATCGCTCCTTCTGTTTCATTCCCCTGACATTACCTGCCACATGCTGCGGCCGCGCTGAGCATGGCCACAAACGATTCCGGCGCGAGGCTGGCGCTGCCAATAAGCGCGCCATCCACCTCCGCCAGCGCCAGAATCTCATGGATATTGGTGGGGTTGACCGAGCCTCCATACAAGACGGAAAACGCGCTGTCACGCCCTGATTTTTGGCGCAGGCCGCGAATCGTGCGGTGGGCGGCGGCGATCTCTTCCGCCGCAGGCGTAAGGCCAGAGCCAATCGCCCAGACCGGCTCATAGGCTACCACCAGCTCTGCGTGATATTCGTGAAGCACCTGCATCTGGGCGGTGAGCACCGCGTCTGTCTTGCCTGTCTTGCGCTCGTCTGCCGTTTCACCAATGCAGAAAATCGGGGTGAGCCCCGCCCGCGAAGCAGCAGCAAGCTGGCCCGCTCGCATCGCATCGGTCTCGCCGCGCCTGCGCCGCTCCGAATGGCCGATAAGCACATAACATGCGCCCAAATCTCTAATCTGGCGGGCGCTGATTTCGCCGGTACACGCGCCCTCCCACTGGTCGGAGCATGCCTGCGCGCCAAGCACAAGCCGCGTATTGGGCGCGCGGGCAGCCTCCGCCACCGCCAGATAGGGCGCAGGCGGGCAGAAAACCGCCGTGACCCGCTCAGGTAGATTCCACTGCGCCTGCTCCACCGCATGCACCCATGCACGCACCGAGGCGCGGTCGCCATGGAGTTTCCAGTTGGCGACAATCATAAATGGCGTGGGGTGTGGCATGGGGCATCTATGCCGCAACCCGCCCGAAACGTCAATCCGCTCCCACATCCGCACGGTTGAGTTTCAACTCCTCGCGCACATGGTGCGGGGCGGTTTGGGTAAAAAAGGCCTGCCACAGCACGCGCCCGGCATTCAGCACGGCCTGCAATTCGGGCGAGAGTTTTTTTGCTTCGTCATTCCCGCGAACGCGGGAATCCAGTGTTTCTTGGGTCTGGATTGACCTGCTCCCCGTAAACTGAGTCAGTTTCAGGTAGAGTCTGTAACCCTAATGGCCCTAGGATGGGGCGAGGAGCAGACCATGAAGAAGCGTTTCAGTGAAGAGCAGATCATCGCGGTGTTGAAGGAGCAGGAAG
>CANHAG010000208.1 GCA_947458525.1 Rhodospirillaceae bacterium
ACATTGGGGACACAATGAATTCATTGTGTCCCCAATGCGCGCACTAAAAATTACTCTGGGCGATTTTTTCCGTGATAAAGCTACGGAAGACTTTGATACGCTTGGAGTTTTTCAGCTCCACCGGATAGACATACCATGCTTCGGTGATGGGGGCGGGCAGGTCTTCCAGCACCCGGCTGATATGGCGCGTGCGGTGCATCAGGTAATTAGGCAAGGCCGCAATCCCCATTCCCTGCTTCACCATGGTGCGCAGCGCAATCAGCGAATTCGCCTTGAAGGATGGTTTGAGAGCAGCTTTCGCGTGCTCCAGATCAAACAGCCAGTTCACCTGCGGATAGGGCAGAATATTACCCACCCCTTCAAACGCGAGCAGGCGGTGATGCTTCAGATCTTCAAGGCAGGCAGGCACCCCGTGCTGGCGCAGATAATCATTCGAGGCATACAGCGAATTGCGCAGCTTCATCATCGAGACCTGAATAAGATCTGGCTGGCGCGAGGGCTGAAACCGTATCGCCGCATCCGCCTCGCGCTTGGTCAGGTCAAGCTCGCGGTCTTCGCATAGCAGGGTGATCTCAATTTCGGGGTAAAGATCGGAGTATTCCTTCATCTGCGAGGCCAGCCACAATGTGCCAAACGTCACCGGCACGGTGATTCTGAACGGGCCTTTGGGTCTGAGTGTCGCTTCCGCCAGCGAAATTTCCGTAGCCTCAAGCTTTGTCACCATTTCCGAAACGGTGCGGAAGAGAATTTCGCCGTGCTCCGTTAAGGTCAGCCCGCGCGCATGGCGGTGAAACAGGGCGGTGCCGAGTTTTTCCTCAAGCGAAGAAATCTGCCGGCTGATGGCCGATTGGCTGAGGCACAGCGCCTCCCCTGCCCGCGTGAGACTTTTATGCAGCCCCACCGTGTGAAATACCCTGAGCTTGTCCCAGTCCATCAGGAGATATTCCTAGCAGGTTACGCGCGCGCAGACAATCCTCTTGCCAGATAGTGCCGGCACTATCTAACGCATCATGATCATGGAGCTGTTGCTGACTTTCGCCGTGGTCTCTGCCATGATTAGATCATCCCATGCCGGATTAGCCGCAAAGGATGATGCGGGAGCCTGCTGCCTCAGGCTGGCGGTCTGGGAATTACAGGCACTCACCACCATCATGGCCGTGAGTATGACAAAAGCGCGGTAGCCCATATTTTTTCCTCCCTGTGTGACGCCTGCCTAGCGATGGGGCAGAGGTGACACAGAAAGAAGAACATGAGGAGCAGCCTTTTTGCATGGAACACTTGCACCAGACGCAAGGCTCGTGGGGTGCCCTACTGCCCCGGGTTATCAAAGCTGTAAATCAGTGCGCAGGCGATACTGTTGGCCGTGAGGTTATAAGTGGCGGTGTTCTGGTTAGCGCTTCCCGTAGGGGTTACACAGTTGGCGTTATCGTGGTGTGTTCGCACGCGCCCAAACCCGGGTCTACCATCATCCAGCTTGGTATCAATATTCCAAGCTTCCTCGGCCTTGAGAATAGGACTGTAGGTTTCCACATCAGCTGATTGGGTGCCAAAAAAAATCATTGGATTATAACGCCCACTGTACCAAGCAAGCCCTGGGATCGGTGTGTAACTCATAAGCGTAAACCCACCATTGCTGACTTTGCTCCGCGGTACATTGGTGCCGGGAACTGCCTGACGGGGATCCCCCACCCTTCTGCCTGTATAGCTGCCTTCGACCAGCCCGGCATTCTTCAACTGCACCCAGGCATGAAACCATTCGGGAGCGTTGAAAGCGAGGGAATTGTCACCAGGGTAAATCTCTCCATTCCCATTGCCATTACAGGTGGTGGTGCCGTTACTGGTGGCATTAAAACAGTCGGCATCATTCCCCGCAGTGCCGCCGGCAAAGCCCCAGAAAGCCGTGGCGTTGGTCATATCGCCGGGCAGGGCAAAATATTTATCGCGAAACGTATAAACAGCCGATTCGTAACGGGATAAATCACTGGTAACGCTTCGCAGCTCCGCCGCGCGGATGAGGGATTGTCCCGACATGATTCCCCCCACCAGCAGGCCGAGAATGACCAGCACAATGGCCAGCTCGATGAGGGAGAAGCCGGCCCTACGTGTCACCCCGTCGCATGACGGGGTCTGATCTGATGGGCAAGAGCGGATGCCGCCATGAAAACGGCATGACAGGACTGCGGATTCCGGGTGAGGGCGTATGGTGGGGAGGCGTGCCCTCACCCGTCTCGCGTTGCTCGCCGACCTCTCCCGGTGGGAGAGGTGAAAAGGACGTGGCGCCTGAACTACCACGGCGCCCCTTGAAACAGGAGATTTAGGAGGGGACGTAACAGGCTCGGTATGGGGCATGGGATACAACTTGTGCACAGGCAATAAATACGGGTTGATTATAGCCAAAATCGCTGACGCTTACAATGGTAGAACATCGGGGACAGAACATTGGGGACACAATAAATTCATTGTGTCCCCAATGCAGTGATGCCTCAAATACTCCCACCTAACCTGCGCAGAATTTCATCAAGTTCGGCCAGTGAATTATACTGAATTGCCACCTCGCCCGCCTTGGAACCACGGGTGTGGATACTCACTTTCAACCCGAGATTATCCGAAAGCATCTGCTCCAGCTGAAGCAGATCCTGCGATTTTTCAGCGCGGCGGGGGGAAGAGGCACTCCCCTGCCCTTCCGGCTTAGGCGCGGCTTGCGCGAGCGGCGCATCACCGCGCACCAGCGCTTCTGTCTCGCGCACACTTAAGCCTTTTGCGACGACTTCAGTTGCCACCGCTTCCGGGTCTTTCGCCCCCAGAATCGCACGGGCATGGCCCATGGTCAGGGCACCGCTTTCGATATGCGCTTTCACAGGTGCCGGCAGCCCAAGAAGCCTGAGCATGTTTGCCACATGCGAACGGCTCTTGCCGATAATGCTTGAAAGCTTCTCCTGCGTATAGGCAAACTCATCAATCAGCCTCTGATACCCGGCCGCTTCTTCCAGCGGGTTCAAATCCTGCCGCTGGATATTTTCAACGAGTGCCAGCTCGAGGGCTTGATCATCTTTCACATCCGGCCGCACCAGCACCGGCACTTCCGCAAGCTTCGCAAGTTTCGCCGCGCGGAAGCGGCGCTCACCGGCGATGATTTCATACGTCTCATCCGTAAGTGGCCGCACTAAAATCGGCTGCATGATGCCGTTTTTGGCGATGGAATCTGCAAGCTCGGTGAGTGTATCTTCACTGAAAATGCGGCGCGGCTGGAATTTTCCGGGCACCAGCGCCTCAAGCGGCAGATATTTCAGCCCCTTCATTTCGCTGATCGCAAGCGGCGCTTTCATCGGCGTGATGCCGGCCTCGCTCATTAAGGCTGAGAGCCCTTTGCCGAGTCCTTTTGTAACTGCTGCCATAACTTCCTCCGTCCTTCTTTCGCCCGCGTGCGGTTATGCTGCATTCAGAAATTGCCGCTCGCGGGCAAT
>CANHAG010000209.1 GCA_947458525.1 Rhodospirillaceae bacterium
GAAGAACCGGAAAACCCCGCGCCAACCCCCGGCCCAAGCCTCTCGCAGGCGGATTAGGCTGGTGTGTTGGCCGTTCTGCGATGTGGCCTTCGTGGCACAGAACTCGAGTGAATGGCAGCCTGCAACGTCTCGCGTCTTTAGTCCCTCTTGCAGGTTGGGTAAAGACGTATTAAGAAAGATTAAACCCTCAGGAAAATGATTCCATGGCGCCAAAGCTTGATCTTCTGAACCGACTTGCAGCCTCGAAAGAGCTGAAGACGCGCGGAAGCGCGGGCGACGATTTGCTCACGGATCTTATGGATAACCCTGATTATCTGCGCCATTCCTCGGCCGTGATTAACGACGCCCTCAAAGAGGGTTTTGATGTGTTGCAGTTGCCCAACGGTAATATTGTCACCACCGGCACGCGGGTGGTGGTAAACAACTTCATATGGGACGGTGCAAAGAAGAAGCTGGTTAAATCCCGTCCCACGGGCGAGAAATCAGCTGCCAGAGCGGTTGAATCCGCGGAATAGAGGCTGGGTATAGCCCTAAAAATCCAGATCCGTATAATGCTCTGGTGGTTTGAATCCGTGAATTTTATCTTCCAGTAACTCGCGGAAAGACGGGCGGGATTTAATAAGGCTGTACCATTCTTTCACCGGCGCCTGATATTCCCACGGCACGTCGCCCAGATAATCAAGGCAGGAAAGATGCGCCGCCGCGGTGATGTCGGCAAGGGTGAGATATTCCCCCGCAATCCAGTTGCGTCCGGAAAGCAGATGGGCAAGGTAATCAAGATGGTAGAGCATGTTCTTGCTGCCCACGCGGATAGCTTCAGACGAGGGCTCGCCATAGCCCATCAGGCGCTTGAAGACTTTTTCAAATACCACAAGCTGGATTACCTCGCGGTCAAACTTCGCGTCGAACCATTCCACAAGCCGGCGCACCTCAGCGCGTTCTTCGGGCGCATTGCCGAAGAACTGCACTTCGGGAAATTTCTCATCCAGATATTCGCAGATAGCATAGGTCCCCACGATGGGACGAATCACTTTTTCCACCAGAAGCACCGGCACGTCGCCGGCCGGGTTCAGTGCAAAAAACTCCATGCGCCGCTGCCAGAAATCCTCCTGCTTCAGCTGAAAGGGCAGGGATTTTTCCTTCAGCATCAACCGCACTTTGCGGCAGCCGGGCGAAAGCGGCGTATGGTAGAGTGTATGCATCAGCCTGTGACGTGGTCAGAACGTTTCGGTTCACGCAGCAGCAACAGAATCAGCACCCCAAGCGCCACCAGTATTTTGATGATGGTGCTCACCCCTGAACCAAAGATGAAAAGCGTGGCAGCATCTAACAGCGTCACCGGCAGCAGCGCTAACGCGATAACCCGGATAGCGGCTTCATATGACAAGCTGCGGCGCATGATCTGGGCGGCGATCAGCCCGAGCGCGGCCACGGGAATCACCAGCAGATAACGCGCAAAAATGAGCGCCGGCACAAGGAAAAGCCATACCATGACACCGCTGAACAAGGCGATTTTCCACCCATCAGTTTCGGCGGCATTTACCATTTTTTCGGCTATGCCCTGCATATAAGCGCGGTCAAGCAGTTTGGGCTGTTCGGTCTCGGCAAATACTTCCTCAAGCGGGCGGATGCGGTGCTCCCCGCGCTGCTCAACAATCAGCTCGCTGCTGGTCAGGAGCATGGGGGTTTTCATGTTTTCATACGTCGTGGCGCCGCTGGTGTCGATGGTCAGAAAATCCTCTTGAATGCGCTCGCCAAACAGCGTCACGTCAATGGTGATCACCTGCGGCATGGGCGCATCGCTTGAAAGCTGGTTATTCGCAAGCCGCAGATCCGGCCACTGCTCGGCTATCTGGCCGAGCGCCTCGGCCATCACGCCAGGCTTTCCATCTGGCTGGTCTGCCAGCAGTGCCTGATGCAGCATGACCATGCCGATGGTGATGCCCATGGCCGCCAGTAATGTGAAGAAAAGGGAGGTAATCCCAAGCGCCCAGCCACTCCAGCTGCTGCGTACCTCGTGGTAAAGGGTAAGGTCATAAAAACTGCGAAAGAGAGTGGTAAAAAATCGCATCACGGCCTCGCTCGAAAACGGGTTAGAAATTGCGGCAGAGCATCTTCCACTGCTGCGGGTGTGATGCCAAGGTCGCGCAGCTGCAGTGCTCCCGCACTTGCCACATTATCTATCTTCAGCAACCGCACCTGATCGCGCGTGATCATGGGCGGGAAGGGGAGAAGCTCGCAGAAAAAACCCATCACCATCGCCACTGGCCGGGGGATGGAAATCACCAGATTTCTACGCCCCGTGAGCCGCAGCAGCAGCGCCATGAGCTCGCGCATACTGTAGATACGATCCCCCGCAATTTCGTAGGTTTTACCCGCCACATCCGAACGTGTGGCGGCGGCGAAGATTGCCTCTGCTACATCCGTCACCAGCACGGGCTGGAATTTTGTGCGCCCGCCCGCCACCACCGGCAGGAAGGGAGAAATCATGCTCATGCGCCCGAAGCGCTGGAAAAACCCGTCCTCCGGCCCGATGATAAGGCCGGGACGCAGAATGCTGGCTCCCGGCACCGCGTCGCATACGGCCATTTCACCAGCGATTTTGGTGAGCCCATAGCGCGCCTCGGAAGCGGCTTCGGCCTTGAGTGCGGAAATATGAATAAGCCGCCCGGCGCCGGCGTTTTTAGCGGCTTCCGCCACATGACGCGCGCCCTGATGCTGCACCGAATCAAACCGCTGGCGGCCAGACTGATAGAGGATGCCCGCAAGATTCACCACCACATCAGACCCCGCGAATTTGCCGGCAAGAGTCTCGGCGCGGGTGATATCGGCATAATCCAGCACGATTTGACCGGGATGGCCGGCGGTTTTCAGGAATTCCGCCGCCACCGTATCACGGCAGAGCACGCGCACGCGCCACCCGGCCTCGGCAAAGCGGCCTACCGTATGGCGGCCAACAAACCCCGACCCCCCGACAATGGTGACGATTTTTGCCGCCATGGGCATGACTCCTTTGCAAGGCTGCATGGAATAGCAATCCATCCCCACTGCGCAAGTAAAAAAACCAAACGCTTAAGAAGAGAGGATGCGAAAAAACCCGTATCCTGCGGAAGATGGCGTAAAATAAACCTGCGCATTTCACCGGAATGAAATGACAGACAAACGCCGCCGCTCATGAAGGTCTTGAGAGATAGCGGGCAGAATCAGGCAGCCACCGCTTTCACAAGACGCTCTGTGGATTCAGAAATCCGCTCATTCAGTGGTTCGGCAATTTCGCCTGCACCGCTGAAGGCCAGTTCTGAAACCTTGACGGATTCGTTAAAGAAACTGTCGAGGTTGGATTTCATGAACCGGCTTGAAAGATCAAACATGTCGTTAAGCGTGCGGCAGTTAAAAATCTGCTTCGACAACTCCACGTTCTGGGCAAAGGTCTGGTTCATGTAATTGATAAGCTCCGC
>CANHAG010000210.1 GCA_947458525.1 Rhodospirillaceae bacterium
CCTGGGCGAATGCGTGGCAGGCGCCGCGTTTCCCCGTGACCTCGCAGATGCTGATGGCGCGCGGCCTTACCGGCAAAGCCCTGGGGGACGCGCTCAAGCGGCTGGAAACCCTATGGGAAGAATGCGGCTATGAGCCAAGTGCCGAAGCGCTGCTTGAACAGCGTTAATCGGCCTCGCTCTGGTCGGGGTTGGTGTAATTCACCCCGCCCGGATTTTCTTCGAGCGCATAACCAGCCGAACGCACGGTGCGGACGAGATCTGGCTGTTTCCCATCATAATCAAGCGCCCGGCGCAGACGGCGTATATGCACATCCACCGTGCGCAGCTCCACATAAATATCATGACCCCAGACCGCATCGAGCAGCTGCTCGCGCGAGAATACCCGGCCGGGATGCTCCATCATATAGCGCAGGAGGCCGAACTCGGTGGGGGAAAGATGCACCTCCGCTCCATCCCGCGTGGCTTTATGTGAGGTGAGGTCGAGAATGATACCGGAAAATTCAAGCGTTTTTTCGCTAAGCGACGGGCGGATGCGGCGAAACACCGCGCGGATGCGCGAGATAAGCTCCGGCGGCGAAAAGGGCTTGACCATATAATCATCCGCCCCCGAATCGAGCCCGCGGATGCGGTCGCCCTCCTCCCCGCGCGCAGAGAGCATGATGATGGGGGTGTTTTTCACATCCTGATTCCAGCGGATCTGTTTGCACACCTCAATCCCGGTCATGCCGGGAAGCATCCAGTCGAGCACGATGATATCGGGGCGGTGGTCTTTCACCATTTTCACGGCTTCTTCCCCGTCGCCGGTTGAGAATACAGTGAAGCCTTCCTTCTCGAGGTTGTAGCGCAGCAGTGTTACGATCGCGACTTCATCCTCCACGATCAGAACCTTGGTTTTTTCTTCTTTCGGTTGAGCCATGGTTGCGTTTGCTCCCTAAAGGTATTTTCGCAGGCAACGTGACTGCTTCGCGCTTGCACGTCAACGGATTTTGACGCATCTTCCCCAGCCTGACGTGATAAAACCTGAAACAGCGGTGAAGAAACCACATGCGCCACGTAACCCTTACCCCCACCCAGCGATTCATGCTGGATTTTGCACCTCTTGCCCTGTTCTTTCTGGCCTACCGCTTCGGCGGGCTGATGGCGGCCACCGCCACGCTGATGGCAGCCACCTTCACAAGCATTACACTTTCCTATCTGCTCGAGCGGCGCGTGGCCCCTGCCCCGCTCCTTTCCGCCCTGCTGATAGGTATTTTCGGCGGGTTGACGCTGGTGCTGGATGATCCGCTTTTCATCAAAATGAAACCGACCCTGCTCAATACGCTTTTTGCGCTGGTGCTGCTGGTGGGGGCGTATGGGTTCCGCCGCGGGCTGCTGAAGCCCCTGCTGGAGATGGCGCTGCACATGACCGATGAGGGCTGGCGGATTCTTTCGCTGCGCTGGGGCTATTTCTTCTTATTTCTGGCCGTGCTGAATGAGGTTATCTGGCGCAGTTTTTCCACCGATTTCTGGGTAAGCTTCAAAGTCTTTGGCATGTTTACTCTAACGCTCGCCTTCGCCGCCAGCCAATATACGCTGATGAAACGGCATGAGATTCGTGATTCGTGATTCGTGATTGGTCACCTCTCATTCCCGCCAGCGCACGAAGCGCGCCGGTGACGTGGAGGCTGTGCATAATCGCAAGCCGGGGCTTGCACTCACTCCTACGCCATATATAGTCGGGCGCTAAGCCGCATTGCCCCAATGGCTAGGGATTCACATGTTCAAGCGCAAACAGAAAGCCGTCTCGGAAAGCGCCAAAAACTGGTATCAGGACAAGTACCAGCGCGTGCTGGTGCAGCGGAACATTCTGGCGCTGCTGGCACTGGTGGCGTTGATTCTGGCGCTTGTCTCGGTGCTGGCGGTGCGTAATTTTGCCCCGCTCAAAACGGTGGAGCCTTTCCTGCTGCAGATGGACGAAAAATCCGGCATCGTGCGCACGGTGGAACCAGCATCACGCAATGCGCTTGCGGCCAGCGAAGCGGTGGATCGTTATTTTCTCTCCCGCTATATTACCGCGCGGGAGAGCTATAATTTCAGCATCCTGCGCAGCAATTATAATCTGGTGCGGGTGATGAGCACGCCTGAGGTTTTTTATGTCTTCCGCAGGCAGGTGGATCCCTCTAATCCGGAGAGTCTGGCCGCACGTCTTAAAGTCACCGGGCAGCGCGATATACGCTTTACTTCCATCAGCTATATCAGCAACCCACCCCTGCCCGGTGGCGCGGTGGACAGGAGTCCGTCAAAAATCATGCAGGCCAGAATCGTAGCGTCAGATACCCTCCCCGGTGAGATGCAGGACGTTATCAAAACCAATTATATCGCCACAGTCACATTTGAGTACCGTAAAATCGAAATGAGCCCGGAAGATATGCTGCTTAATCCACTTGGGTTTCTGGTGCTGAATTATCAGATACAGCAGGAGGTTAACTGATGCGCCTGTTGTTGCTCACGCTTGTCTCTTTGCTCCCTGCATGGGTGGCGCTTGCCCAGCCCATCGTATCGGACAGCCGCATCAAGACGCTTGTCTATAATCCCAACGAAGTCTTTACCATCACCACCCATTACGGCTACCAGGCGAATATCGAGTTCGGAGCCAGAGAAGATATTGAGACCGTCTCCGTTGGTGACCGTGTGGGCTGGCAGATTGTGCCGGCCGGGCGGCGCCTGTTCATCCGCGCCATGGAGGAAAATGCGCATACGAATATGACGGTGATCACTAATAAGCGCGCCTATCAGTTTGATCTGCGCTCCAGCGCCTCAGATGCCGTCTATGGCAGCGAAGAGCTGGTCTATGTGGTGCGGTTCTTTTTTCCCGACGAGGGCGGAACACCGCCCCCCGCATCCATGTTAGGGGTTCCGGTCAGCACCGCCAAGCCCTCACTGGTGCTTGCCGCCCCCGCGCCTGAGGTGGCTGTCGCGCCACTGACACAGACGGTTACACCTGTCGCCGCACCTGCTGCCACGCCAGTTGCCACGCCAGTTGCCGCAACTGCTACCGCGCCTATTGCCGCGCCTATTGCCGCGCCTGTTGCAATCCCTCCATCAATGCCCCCTGCCCCGGCAGCTTCGCTGCCTGCCCCCGCATTGCTCGACCGCAGCCCTCAGCCAGTGCAGGTCGGAACTCTGCCCGCTGAGGCGGCTGTCACGCGCGGTGAGCTTAATTATCGCTACACCTACACTGGCCCCAGCACCATTGCGCCGGTCAAGATTTTTGACGATGGCACCTCCACCTATTTCAAATTCCGTCCGGGCGCGCCCCTCCCGCGTCTTACGGTTCTGGCGCCGAACGGTCAGGAAATATCCGTACCCTACCAGATCAATGCCGAGGGTTTTGCCGTGGTGAATGTTGTCGCCCCGCGTTTTTCTCTGCGCGAGAATGGCTATGAGGTAGTAGTATATAACGAAGCTAAAACTGCAG
>CANHAG010000211.1 GCA_947458525.1 Rhodospirillaceae bacterium
GCGCTATAGATTCTATCCATGGCCTGCCTCCGCCGTACCAAATCCGAGTATCCGCCGCTTCTCTTCATCACTTAAGAACGAAGCGCTGCTGATACGCTGCCAAAGCGCATCACGTCTGGCGGTGATAGCGGGGATAGACTCAGCATCATACCCGATCACCAGCGCATCAGAAAACATCGGCGCCAGCCAGTTATTAAGCGCATCCACCAGCGATTGCAGCCCCGGTAGAATCGTCTGCTCCCACAGCGCCACCCGCGCTTCCTGTAAATTCGCATAGGTATTATCGCCCGGAATCCCAAGTAGCTGGGGAGGTACACCAAAGGCCAGAGCAATATCCCGCGCACTCGAATTTTTAATGCCGATAAAATCCATATCTTTGGGTGAAAGGCTCATTTCCTTCCATTCCAGCCCACCTTCCAGCAGGAGCGGTCTTCCCGCATTCGCCGCGCCCGAGAACTGTTCATCCAGCTGCTGTTTCAAGCGTACATATTGCGGCTCGGTCAAATGCCCTGCTCCGCCATCTGCTGCTTTTACCATCAGCGCACCGCTTGGCCGTGCACCATTTTGCAGCAGCGCCTGATTCCACGCACCGCACTGGTTATGCTGGTCAATACTATAGGCCGCCGCTTCCACCGCCGACATACCATACCAGTCATCCAGCGGATGCACATTTTTCACATGTAAAATGCGTGATTGCCCCGTGATCCGGTCAACCGGAAAATCTACCTGCTGCTGGCCGATCTGGTAGCGATACGCCTTCGGCACGCCGCCATTACCGGCGATAATCACCATGCGGTCAGGGCGCAGCGCATGCAGCTCCATGGGCGCGGCGCCCTTGGGCCCCACCGCATGGATATAGGCATTCCCGGCAATCAGCTTATGGGTGATCACGTTTTCAATAAACGCCGCGTCACCCTGCATTGGGTTAGGGCGCTTAAGCAGTGTGAGCAGCGGGTGTCTTTCAAGTAACCGCGTGCGGCTCCTTCCGCGTTCGTGCAGTTGCCATGGCACACTGGCCATGGCGGTGGCAATCATCGAAACCGCGCGGAATGCAATCACGTTGCGGCGATAGCCTTCCTCTGCAAAGCGCGTATAGTCGCGCCGCATCCAGACAGGTTGACCGGGCGCAATCATGAACGAGGTTTCGGAAGGGAACATCTTCTGGGCCTTGGCGCCCACGCGCCATCCGGCGGCCAGCCGTGAAATCAACCGTGCCATAATACCTGCATGAATAAGTGAAAAAATAATCCGCTATAGAGCGGCATCTGAGATTATCTCAGTGACAAAAATCTCAGCCTATATTTTGCTTATACGCGTGCATCCATTCCCCCGGAAGGGGGGGCGTGAATTTTTTTATGACGCACAGGTTTTCATATCGAAAAAGAACCATCGTAATTTATTCCAACCGCCCCGCAGGCGGCGTGGCGGAAGGCATCGGCTGGTTGGCTTTCGTATCGGGGTTTGCCTGACTTGTCACCGCATCCAGATTCTGCCATGCGCGCTCATAATAGGTAGGCGAGCGGGTGAGCGCCATGTTAAGATACGTCTTGGCCAGCTCGTCATTCTTCGCCAGATGTGCATAAAGCCCAAGGTTATTATCGAGCGCAGCGCCTTCCAGATACCTCTCTGCCACCGCCTTGGCCGATTCCATATCCCCGCTGATACCGTACACCAGCGCCAGATTAAGATCCACCTGCCGGCGGCGCGCATCATTCTGGCTCATTTTCGAGGCCTGCTGCAATGCCTCCACCGCGCGCGGATAATTACGCTCAATCGCACGTGTCAGCCCCACATTATTCAGCACCGCCGCATTATCAGGGCTGGCTTTCAGCGCCGCGGTGAAATATTCCATTGCCTCGGGCGTCATGTTTTTTGTCACGAACAAAATACCAAGCGCATTGAGCGTCCGCCAGCGCTCCTTATCCTTCTCCAGCACCGTGGCAAGCACTCGGCCAGACTCAGCCGATTTGCCCTGCGCCATCAACGCCAATCCTTTTCCTTCCATTGCGTCGATGTTATTCGGGTCTTCTTTCAATGCTTCGTCAAACAGTTTGATAGCTGCACCATAACCGCCGCGTCGGCGCTCGGCATCCGCGAGTGCGATGCGGTAGCGCGCCTTATCCGCCGGGCTTGCTTTATCGGAATCGAGTAACTGCCTGTAAAACTGCGAGGCACGGGTTACATCCCCCGCGTCGAGCGCGGCGGTGGCAGATTTTTCGAGCGATTGATTCACCGTCGGCACTTCCGGCTGCGGGAGTTTGGCAAAGGTGCGATCCGGGTTCATCCATTGATCAACGGTCGGGTCGTCGCAGGCGGTCACCATCAACACTGGCAACAATATGAGGGCTAAAATGCGCATGGGAATTGGGATTAGCATAGCTTGGGGAAGATGCCTAGCGGGAGTTAAAATCGCCTCATCAAAATCCGATGGATCCTTTAATACCATCCCACAGCGAGGGGCGGTAGCCCCCAAGATCGCATGCCGGGGTGGCGTTGGGCGGCAGCTTGCACCAGGCGCCCCCTGGCCTCTGGCAGGCAGTGCCGTGCATGGTTTGCTCTACATCGTGCACTTTCAGCACCTCGGTGAATTTACGACAGCCATGGCCGCGGCCATTTATGAACACAATATCGGGAGTCAGCGTGCCGTAGGTATTCATATTACTCCACTCTACCGGCTTTCCCGGGGCTCCCTTATTCATGGTCCAATAAAAAATCTGGCTATAATAGCTGCGCTCTTCCGGCGTCATCGCCGCCATGAGATCGCGCGCGAACACGCTGTTGCCATCCTGCCGAAAACGCACCACATCAATTTTAGGCAAAGGCATATTTTTCTCACGAATCAGTGGCGGTGGCTTAGGCGGGCCGCCAGCATCTGATGTTACAGTTTCAGAAGGAATGGTGGGTGCCGGCTTGTTACTTTGGCTATCATGCAGCATGGCATAAATCAGAAAACCGATCACCAGAACAACCACGACAAACAGATTGCGCCCCAGCAGCATGAATGGCCACCAGAGAAGATTGAAGCCCAGCCGGATGAGGTTGCGGATAATGCGAAAAATGACCATAAGAGCAGTCTAACGGCCGTTTAGCGGCTTAGCAACCCGATCTTATCCATAGTCGCACTCAAGATAGGCTCGGCAATCGCCACTGCACGCTCGGTGCCAGCATGCAGAATCCGGTCAAGCTCTGCCGCGTCCCCCATCAGTTCGCGCATCCGCGCGGTGATAGGGCTGAGTGCTGCCACCGCCAGATCCGTCAGCGCCGTTTTGAACTGCGAGAAATTACTGCTTGCAAATTCCGCCACCACCGCTTGTGGCGAAGTGTCAGAAAGTGCTGCGTAAATCTGGATGAGATTGGCGACTTCCGGCCGCGCTGTCTCGTCGTAACTGATGCCGGGGATCGCATCCGACTTCGCCTTGCGGAATTTAAGCGCGATCGTATCCGCATCATCTGTCA
>CANHAG010000212.1 GCA_947458525.1 Rhodospirillaceae bacterium
GTTTGAATTATAACGATAATTCAACTAAAATGGCCTCCCCAAAAGGGAGGCCATTTTTTGCTTCTTGGGACACTCATGGGACACTTTTGGACAATAAGCATCCATAAATGAAAACACTCCTCGTCATTCTTCACATCCAAGCTGGCCTTATTCCTCAGGTGTCCCACGAGTGTCCCAAATTCTGAAATGGGACAGTAAAAACCAAGTGTTTCCTTGTATTTTACAAAATTGAGGACAGATTTAATGTCTGTTATTGCCAATTCATTCCAAATGCTGTAGATAGTTCCAGACTATGGCAACGATTGAAAAACGTACTTCTGCTGATGGTGAAATTACCTACCGCGTGAAAATCCGCCTTCGCGGACATCCGCAAGAAAGCGCCTCTTTTGCAAGAATCACAGATGCAAAGCAATGGGCGCAAAAGACAGAATCGGACATCCGCGAAGGACGCTATTTCAAAACTGCCGAAGCAAAACGGCATACGCTTGCCGAACTCATAGACCGCTACGTTAAAGAAGTGCTCCCGCGCAAAGCAGGAAAAACAAAATTCGGAACCAACCAGACGCAGCAGCTGAATTGGTGGAAAGACCAGCTTGGTGCATATTTGCTGAGTGAGGTTACCCATCCACGAATTCTTGAGGCGCGCAGTAAGCTCAAGGTGCAGCCCGCAACAGCCAACCGCTACATGGCCGCATTAAGCCACACCTTTACCATTGCCGTGCGTGAGTGGGGCTGGATGGACGACTCCCCCATGAGAAAGATTGGCAAGCTCAAAGAACCACGCGGGCGTGTCCGATTTTTATCGGAATCCGAGTGTAAAAGGCTTTTGCTAACAGCGCAGGAACTAGAGGACAAAGCACTGTATACCGTCCTTGTATTGGCATTGTCTACAGGCGCACGGAAAGGCGAGATACTTAGCCTGACGTGGGATGATGTGGATTTTAAGCGAGAGCGCCTAATTTTTCAAGAAACCAAGAATGGCGAGCGCAGAAGTGTTCCACTTAATGGCCTGCCACATGCGGTGCTTAAAGAATGGCAGCATACGCGCAGCAATACTTCCGACTTGGTGTTTCCAAGCCTAAAGGATACGCCCGTACGAATCGATAGGCCGTTTGCGGATGTAATCGATAAACTGGGGATAGATAACTTCCGTTTCCACGACCTTCGGCATACTGCCGCAAGTCACTTTGCTATGAACGGCGCATCCTTAGCTGAAATTGCAGAGATCCTTGGCCACAAGACGCTTCAAATGGTCAAACGCTACGCGCACATGTGCGACACGCATACAAGCAAGGTAATTGAACGAATGAACGCCAAGATGTTTACGTGAGGAACTATGCCCCCAGCGGCAAACATAAAGTTGCTTAATAGCTCGGCACGTAAGACTCTGATGCAAATAAAGAGTGCTGGTAACTATCGCATCCCGAATGGGCTAAGAAATCATCGGACGGAAAAAGAGTGCCTTACCGTTTATGATTATCTCATTGATCTCATTGAAATGCCCAATGGAAGAGACAAAAGAATTGAGAAGTTCTGGCTTGATACAATCGATGACGGAGATAAACAGAGTCGCTTTCTAAAAGAGCTGGCTTCTGAGTCGCGGAAATGGATTTTACATAGCGCACGTTACCAAATGCCCTCAGAACATCCCAAATCTTTAGACAGCATGAGAAAGCACTTGAAAGCCATAAAATTGGGACTCAAAAAATCACCGCATTTAGAAGCGCAAATCAACGATGTTTTCAGTAACGTACTAGAGACACAGTTTGAAGATGACGCACATGATGAGATTGGCGACCAAGATTGGTACAGTCTTAAATTTTTGAGTGTACTTGATAGTCTTGAGGCAAGGCTCGGGCAGCGCCGCCCCCTGTACCCTAATTGGTATCCAAGAAAAATGAAGGATCCATCGGCTGATAGAGTGTTTGCAGTAAAAGCTGTCTGTAGAGCTATGAACAGCATTCGCTACTCAGGAACACATGACCAGATTGCGGATATGGCGAGCCTCCTATCTCGCACCACTATAAATGCCGAAGATGTGCGTGCAATGTTACGTAAGTAGCGTTCCCCCAAATTAAAATAGCAACGCTACAGGCGTTCTCGATTCTTCATGCTTATTGGTATTGAACGCAGCGCATTGCTGCATAACCACCAAAATCATGGAGTATTTATGAGTAACGCAACTTCCCCTTCAACACCTTCTGCCGAAACAACACGACTGATACCGCTTACAAAGTGGCCAGAGTTTCATCCATGGCCAAGCGTTGCTGGCCTGCGGAGTATGGTATTCAACGCGAAAGAAAGTGGGTTTGAGGGATGCATTGTGAGGGTCGGAAGTCGCATTCTGATTAATGAGCCAAAATTCTTTGTATGGTGTGAGTTAAGATCCAGTCAGCTCTCGTCTAAAAAGGTTAATAATACCAAGCGAGGCAAGCCTGCTGATATAATTAAAAACGACTAGAATTTTTTGCTTTAGACCATGTTTACAACCGCACAGTGCATGCTTGAATTGAAAGCTATGGGGTGTTCTTTTGTTCCCTGTGGAAAATCAAACGGAAAGAAACCTTTGGTGCCTTGGAAGGATTATCAGAAACGACTGCCGTCAGATTCTGAAATGAACCAATGGACAAGCTCATTTCGAAATAGCAATTTGGGACTTATAACTGGCGATTTATCGGGCGCTACAGTGGTTGATTCGGATAACCCGGAAACTGGCATTGAAACACTTCAAGATATATTTGGTGAAACTCCACTGATTATCTCTACGCCCAGGGGCGGACACCATTTGTACTACAGGCATGAAGGTGAAGCTACTTGTGCTGGGTCATCTCATGAAGGGAATCTAAAGATCGATGTGCGCGGTCAAGGAGGGCTGGTAATAATACCTCCGTCTAGAAACCCTATAATCAACAAGCCCTACCAGTTCGTAGAGGGAAATTTTAAGTATATAAAAGACCTTCCCCCCATTAAGTCTGGGGCTATCAATTCGCTTGTACCAAATGACCGAAAGTCCGCTGATGGTTTCAGAAATCATAACTTATTTCTCATGGTGAAAAATGCCGCCTTAAAATTCCCAACCAGAGAAGGTCTATGGGAATTCGCATCTCAAAATAATCAGCTCTTTGGCAACCCACTTCCTAAAACAGAAATTGAACATATTGTTAATAGTGTTTGGAAGCTAAAAGAGGCAAATAGGATATACAAAAGTGGAGATTCTTTTATTACAATTGAGTCTAGCTTGTGACCTGCTCCCCGTAAACTGAGTCAGTTTCAGGTAGAGTCTGTAACCCTAATGGCCCTAGGATGGGGCGAGGAGCAGATGACCTGCTCCCCAAAGTTGAGTCACTTGGAAGTAGAGTCCTGCGGGTAGCATAGGGGTGATGCATCGGTTGTGCAAGCGCCGGGGTGCGCGACCGCAAGAGTCTGGCGCAGACCGGCGC
>CANHAG010000213.1 GCA_947458525.1 Rhodospirillaceae bacterium
AGGGTGTCGCGCTACAGAAATATAAAGGCGCAATTCTGGCAGATGTAAAAGTATTTGCGCTGAAAGATGGGCTTTCCTGGCAATCCGGCGAGCGCACGCGCACCGAAACGGATATGACCCCATGGCTCGGCCAGCGCGCCGGGCAGGGCAAACTGCCGCCGCTTGGCTTTCCGCGCTCCAACCGATTCGGAGAATAACTTTATACTACCGGTGCCCGCATGGCCTGATCATAGGCTGTAAGCGGTGCGCGCTCGAGCCCTGTGGTATGTATCTTCACCTTGGGACTCGGCTCCCCCTCTTTACTTTGCGCAGTGACAGCAGGCGTGACGCTCGTGGGTGTGGGCGGGGTCACTGCAACCGGTGCGGCGGGTTTGTTACCCGGGGCATGATTCCTTTCCGCAATGCGCGAGAGCCGTTCGGCATCCTGCTGCCGCGCCTGCGCGCGGGCAATAGATGCAGACTGGTCATACACGATATTTTCCGAAAGATCGAACCAGCGGCGGATATAGTGACGATCCACCCCAATAGTCGCGCCACCCACGGCACCAATCACCGCGCTGACGCCAATGAGCAGCCCGGCATGTTTGGTGATGGCTTCAATAAATGATCCGGACACGATTTCTGTTGCAGTGATTTCTGTTGCAGTTTTACCTAAAAGCCCCAGCAAAAAATTCGGCATGGTGGCATAGGCTAACAATGCCATCACGGCCGCGCCAATCACCGCGCCAACAATCATGGCTTTCCAGTGAAACATTCTTTCGGGCGGTTTGTCCTGTGATTCTTCATACAATGTCTTCAGGATCTCATCGGCCTCCTGCTGGCTCTGGGTGATATAGAGCCGGTCGAGCAATGCACCACGGCGCTCACGCATTTCCGCCCCTTCGGCGAAAATCGCAGCGGTAGAGCCAATCTGGCCAAATATATTAGCCCCCTTCATAATACCAAGCCCGGTAAAAAGCGGCACGGCGAAAAGTGCTGGAATCCCGATGATTGGAACGGAAGCCAGTGCAACCGCAAGCCCAACCACCCCACCAAACAAGCCATAAAGCGTGGCGCCGCCCACCGTACCGCGGATAAACCCCTTATAGCCCGATGAAAGCAGACGGCGGTAATAGGGCGAGTGCTCGGCATCTGCCCCGCCGGTGGCGGTGGTAGCCAGTTTGATGTGTGACTGTGGTAATTCGACGTTAATGACACTTCTCCTTACCCTCTATCATAGCAAAATTCGGGCAGAGAAATATGAAGGTTTGATGACAAATGCTGACGAAAGCCCTATATTCCAGCCATGGAGAATCTATGACCTGGCTGCAGATGCTGATTGCCTATAGCGTTGTCTGGTGGCTGGTGTTTTTCATGGTGCTACCCTTTGGGGTAAAAACACCAGAAACACCGGGTAAAGGCCACGCGCCCTCGGCTCCGGAACGGCCGAATATCAGGAAAAAAGCGTGGATTACCACAGGCCTCGCATTCATTCCCGTGCTGTTGTTCAAGTATCTCTATGCGTCGGGAATGGTGGGGTTATGACGTTATATTCCCCCCGGATTCTGTTGCTCGTGGCCATGCTTGCGGCGGTGCCTGCGCCTGCGCTCGCGCAATTTCACGCCGGCAGCCGTAACCGCGAGGCGCGCGCGCCGGGGGATTGCCCGCCGCCTGCGACCTATATTCCTGATCCGGGTATCAATGCAGAAGACGGGTTTTCCACGCGCGGCCGCCGCGTTGCCCCGGCCACACTCAATGCTTCCCCTGCTGCGCAGCAATTTGACTCGGTGGATATTGATATGCAGCTGCCGCTCAATGATTTTGTTCGATCCGGCCGCGGCAATGTGAATACGGACGAAATGAACATCAATCTGGGCACCATGAATGTCAGGCGCGACGGCACCACAACACTGAACGGCGTTCCACTTGCCACCGATTCTGTGGAATGCAGGTAAGAGTGAAATTTACGTGTCTGAACGTGGCTGGCTGATTCCGGCGACGCGTGGCGTAATCAGCGAAGCGCGCGCAGGGCGACGCGTGGTGCCTCGAGCCGGAATCGAACCAGCGACACAGGGATTTTCAATCCCTTGCTCTACCAACTGAGCTATCGAGGCACATCTGGAAGACGCGTCAGAGTGCGACAGGCGCTATACTAAACCAAAATCCGCTTGGCAAGTCATTGCTGGTCATCATCATGAGGCGCGGATTCAAGCGCCGCGTCGAGCGCCTCCATCTCCGGATCATCGAGCTCTACCGCAGGCACGGCATAGGCACCGGTGAACCAGCGGTTCAGATCCACCTCGCGGCAGCGGCGCGAGCAAAAAGGCCGAAATTCTGACGCTTCCGGTTTTTCGCAATTGGGGCAGCGGCGCGTCATGTGGCGCAGGCCCCGAAGCCGCAGGGCCCGCCTTCGCGGTGGGCGTGGCCGTGCGCGCACATCACCACCCCATCACTCTTGGCAAGTCCGTGCCCGACCGCCACGCGCTCATCAAACACATAGCACGCGCCCTGCCAGAGGCTGATTTCGGGCGGGATTGTCTCGAGATATGCTAGGATGCCACCTTTCAGGTGATATATTTCTGAGAATCCCCGGGTGAGCAGATAGGCCGAGTATTTCTCGCAGCGTATGCCGCCGGTGCAATACATGGCGATTTTGGGGGTTTTCCTGGGGTCAAGCCGCGTCGCGGTGAAGGCGACCATTTCCTTGAAGTTGCGCGTGGCAGGGTTGATGGCGCCCTGAAAATGCCCGAGAGCAAATTCATAATCATTGCGCGTATCAATAAGGGTAACCCCCGGCTGGGTAATCAGCGCGTTCCAGTCACCGGGCGCGACGTAGCGTCCCACGCACAAGGTCGGGTCGGCTTCCGCGCCCAGTGCAATCAATTCGCGCTTCACTTTCACTTTCGTACGCCCAAAAGGCGGGCGGGTGAAATGGCTGATGCCTGCATCCAGATCCCTTAGAGGCGGCAGGGAACGCAGAAAACCAAGCATCCGCACCATGGAAGATTCCGTACTGGCGATGGTGGCGTTGATACCTTCCGGCGCAAGCGTGATCGTGCCTTTGACACCCAGGCGCTGCATTTCTGCCAGTAACCGCATTTTAAGCGCGGGCAGGTGTTGAAGCCGCGCGAAATGATAAAACGTGCTGACGGTAATGGTAGAACTGCTGCTCATGCCGGGCTGATAGCCGGTTTTGCTCAGATTGTCGAGAGGGCAGGGCGCTAGAGAGCCGCACCGATCTGGGCGGTTGTTTTGCCATGCATGGCGAGCATGGATTGGGTGGCAGGTTGCACGCCTTGATGGGCGATATCTGACACTTCATGCTTCGGCGTTGGCTTGCACTGCGCGCAGCCAGCACATTTACCCGCATGGTCGGTGGTGGCGAGTGCTGCCGGGTCAATCGGCGGGGCAGGCGGGATGGTTACTTTGGGCGGGGTAACAGGGGCAGGGGCGATGAT
>CANHAG010000214.1 GCA_947458525.1 Rhodospirillaceae bacterium
AGGCGCAGAATACCTCGCACAATGATCTGCACGAGGCGGGTAATCGGCCAGAAAATGCGGATGATGAGGCTGAGCACCGGCGCCACAATCAGGGCCACCCGCTCGGCATGGTGAATCGAGATGGTTTTGGGCAGCACTTCGCCGAAAATGAGGATCACCAGCGTAAGAATTACCGTGGCATAAACGGGGCCAAGTTCTTCACCAAACATCCGCACGCAAATCAGCGTGCCAACCGAGGCGGCGGCGATATTGACCACCGTATTGCCAAGCAGAATCGTGCCGATCAGCGCGTCTTTCTTGTCGCGCAGGCGGATGACAAGTCCGGCGCGCTTTAAGCCTTCCTGCATCAGCGCAAACATATGGGCGCGCGAGACAGCGGTGAGCGCGGTCTCCGAACCTGAGAAAAATGCCGAGCACATGATCAGCAGTACAATCAAAATCACATCAAAGGTCAGGTACTCCATGTTCCCTCCAGCATTTCCGCCACCACTTCCCGCGCAAGTTCAGGCGCAACGTTTTTCAATATGCTCGCTTGTCCGATCGCTTCCAGCACAATGAAGGTAAGTGCGCCGGCTTCGGCTTTTTTATCGCGCACAAAATGGCGGGTGATGCCCTCTACCTGCCACGCATGGCCGGTCTCGCTCAGCTGTGTCTTCATGCCCACCGCGCGCAGATGCCGCGCGAGGCGCATCGCGCTGCCTTGCGCAAGCAGCCCCAGCTTTTCGGATAAACGACAACCCATCACCATACCGATCGCCACCGCCTCTCCGTGTAATAACGAGCCGTCATAGCCTGCTTCCGCCTCCAGCGCATGGCCGAACGTATGGCCAAAATTAAGCAGCGCCCGGCGATCAGATTCGCGTTCATCTTCGCCGACAATCTGCGCTTTTTTGTGACAGCACGTGGCAATGGCCAGCTCGCGCAGGGCGATGTTGCCCGCCAGTAATTTTTCCCCTTCGCGCTCGCACCAGGCGAAAAATTCTGCGTCCATAATGAGGCCGTATTTGAGAATCTCGGCATAGCCCGCCTTGAGTTCGCGCGGCGGCAGGGTGGTGAGCACATCCAGATCAATCAATACCCGGCGTGGCTGATAAAAACTCCCCACCAGATTTTTCCCAGCACGGGTATTGATGCCGGTTTTTCCGCCCACCGAACTATCAACCTGCGCAAGCAAGGTGGTGGGCACCTGAATAAAATCCACCCCGCGCAGGAGAATGCTCGCTGCAAACCCGGCAAGGTCGCCCACCACACCCCCGCCTACGGCAATCAGGGTGGTTTTACGGTCGGGCGCATATTCCAGCAGCCGGTTGATGAGGGCTTCGAGCCCGGCAAACGATTTAGCCGCTTCGCCTGCGGGAATCGTCACTATGTCGGTGGCGATGCCGTGTTTGGCAAGGCTGAGCAGCATGGTTCTGGCAACCATCTCCACCGCCTCATCCACCACCAGAATCACTTTGGGCGCAGCAAGCAGAGGGGCAAGATGCTGCGCGGCCTCCGCCAGCAGTCCTGAGCCGATGCGGATGTCATAACTGCGCGCGCCAAGCGCAACGGGTACGGTGGTAAAGCTCATGCACTACCTTCTGCCGCGTCAAGCGCAGCGATCATCTGTTGCACTACCCGCTCCTGCGGACCATCACCTGAATCCACCACCACATCCGCTTCGGCATAAACGGGATAGCGCTCTGCCATGAGTTTCTCAAGAATACTGCGCTTATCGCCTGTTTCTAGCAGTGGTCGGTGATTACGCCGCTCCACCCTTCTGGTGAGCACGTCAAGATCAGCCCTGAGCCACACGGAGGTTGCATGTTCTTTGATAACCGCGCGGATGGCCGGCTGCATCCACGCCCCGCCACCGGTGGCAATCACGCGCTTTTCGCCCTGAAGCAGCCGGGTGATAACCCGCGCTTCCAGATCGCGGAAAATCGGCTCACCATGAATGCTGAAAATATCCGCAATACTGCATCCGGCGGCCGCCGCGATTTCATCGTCCGAATCCACAAACGGCCAGCCAAGCGTATCCGCCAGCCTGCGGCCGATGCTTGATTTTCCTGCCCCCATCAGCCCGACAAGCACCAGGCTGCGCCTACGCCACGGTGCGGCAGGAACTTGATGTTCTGTGGTGGCCTTCTCTGGTTCACGGCTTGTCATAACGAGCGAGATTATCTATATTCGGGCGGTTAGGCAATCCTTGCGCAAAGGCTCTCCCATGAAAAAGCTTCTCCTGATCATCGCCCTTCTGCTGCTCGTTACTCTGGTGGCGGCGATGGTGACCAAGCCCTCCGTGACACAGGAAATGGTCGAGGTTGAGATTCCACGCGAATCACTTTCGCCACAAGCGCCCGCGGAATGACCCGCCCCACCATTCCAGAATACTGGTTGACGCTCAAAGAAGCGTTTCTTGAAATGCTCGCGGTGGAAAAAGGCGCGAGCAGTAACACGTTGCAGGCCTATAGCCGCGATCTGGATGATTTTTTTGTCACCATCCGCCGCCGGGGGGAGGCGCTGGAATCCATCACCCATCTGGGAATTTCTGATTATCTGGCAAATCTGGCGGAGCGCGGGCTTGCCGCCAGCTCGCAGGCACGGAAGCGCTCGGCGGTGACGCAGTGGTTCCGCTTTCTGGTGCGCGAGGGCGTACGGGCAGATAACCCGGTGCTGCTGACGGCTGCCCCGCGCGGCCACCGGCCGCTACCCGATGTGCTGAGCGTGCGTGAGGTGGATCAGTTACTCACCACCGCCCGGGCAGATGCCTCGCCCGAGGGCGTGCGGCTGCTGACATTGCTGGAGCTGACCTATGCCGCCGGGCTCAGGGTGAGTGAGCTCGTGACGCTGCGCCTTACCCAGATTGAGCGTGACGCAAAACGCGGCGGCGCGATTCAGCCCTATCTCATGATTCGCGGCAAAGGCGGCAAAGAACGGCTGGTGCCGCTGCATCCGCAAGCCATTGGGGCACTTGAGATGTATCTGGCGCTGCGGCCGGAATTCATGGCAGAAGGAGCGGAAAGCCCGTGGCTGTTTCCCTCGCGCGGGCGGGAGGGGTACCTCACCCGCCAGCGTTTCGGCCAGTTGCTGAAAGATTTGCTGTTGCGCGCCGGGCTTGACCCTGCGCGCTGCTCACCCCATACGCTGCGCCATTCCTTTGCCACGCATCTGCTCGGCGGCGGTGCGGATCTGCGGGTGATTCAGGAATTGCTCGGCCATAGCGACATCAGCACCACACAGATTTATACCCATGTGGCGAGCGATACGCTGCGGGAATTACTTACCAATCACCATCCGCTGGCAAGACGTTAGAGGCCGTGGTCACCGAGCATTTGTGCCACAAGCGGCAGTCAATTTTCCTCAAAAGCCGGGGAATATGGCGCGGGAATTGCCTCGCATTCAAAAGCTTGCTTAAAACCGACCTTAGGAAGCCTGTTTCAGAAGCTTCTTCA
>CANHAG010000215.1 GCA_947458525.1 Rhodospirillaceae bacterium
CGTCACCAAGACGGCATGACAATGATGAACGCAGGCGGCTGACGCATCAGCGCCCGTGACCTTGTGTATTGGGGCGGGGCGGGGTTTCGCCCCCGTTCCAATCCAGCGATACTTCTTCCACTGCCTTTATCATCTCCGGGTCACGCAGCGGGTTGATGCGGGGGTTTTGTGAGGCTTCATTTTTATCATTACTCCCGAATCTTTTCATCAGATTTCTATAACGCGAGTCTTCCGGTTTCGGTCGATCCAGCGCGCTAATGCTGTCATAAATAAAGTCAATCACCTTTATCGGTTTACCGCGCACAATCCATGCGTCTTCACCAGTATGGTGTCTGTCTGCATAAACCCCTTCACCGAAAAATTTCCCACGGTTAAACTCGATTAAATCTGTTGCCATCCCTGTTCCAGCAAGAATTGCGGCAGTCACTTTAGGTGCGGGTCTGGCTTCTGCCTCCATCGCACCAAAATCGAGCGGATTCTTAACCATCTCCTGCAAATGATGCGGCAAGGTACCTTGGATGTTGTTAAATGGGTCTTTACGCCCCATTCCATCAATATGGTTAGCCCCGACGATGGAAAGTGTATTTTTGGTTGCATCCGCCGTGGCATTTAATAACGCCGCGCTGATGGCATCAGCACCTATCTTCTTTTCTTGCCCAAGGGTGATGATTTTTTCCATGTTTGCTAGCCGGGTTTGATATTCCGGCTTTTTATTCAGCCAGTGATCTATCTCGCGCAGCATGAGTGGGAACCGAAATATCTTATCATCTATAAAACATGTCTCCCTTTTTTTCGGATCAAAACGAATCGTTTGATATATTGCTTGGGTAGTTGTTTTCATTGCATTTGCTTGCATTTTCACACCTTTATCCAGCGCATTGAGCCTGCTCACCCAACCGGATTTAAAATCCTCTAGCCTTTTGCGCCCGTCATAGGCAGTGACGCGCAAGCCCTCATCCAGCGCGGCGATGGTGAGTCTGGCTTGAGCGATAAAGTTATGGCTGAAGTCAGAGTCACCATATGCCTGAAACATAGCGGTGAGATACTCTCGCGCCGCGTGCTTTGAGCCAAGTTCTTGCGTAAGCGTTCCGTCCTGATACGCCCAGAAAAATACATTGAAAAAAGGAGAGCGCTCCAGCCCGATCGTGCCGAGATGATGTTCTTGCTGCAAAGTAGCAAGATGCGTGCAGAGAAAATCAATATGCGCATGCTGGTCATGAGACTCCCCCAACACGAGCATATGGCCGCGACCGCCCTTCGGCAGCGCCTTACGCAAAAACGCCGCGGTCTTTGGCTTCATCCGTGAAACTTCTTCTACCATCGTCTCACTTTAGCAAAACCCGGTTAACAGAGGGTTAATGGGGGCAGGCTTCGGGTTTGAGGGTTTAGCCGTGCCCCCCACCGCCTGTCACCCCGCCCGTATGACGGAGCGTCGCGGATTCAGTGTTCTGAACCCTACCGGCTTGCTACCTGCTGCGGCAACAAGCTGGTGGGGTTGATGGACTCGCTGCCCCGGCGCATGGCGAAATGCAGCTGCGGGGTGGGTGCGTTGCCAGTGCGGCCAACATAGCCGATGAGATCGCCCTGCTGCAGCGTATCGCCCTTGCTCACAATGATTTCCTGCGCGTGGGCGTAGGAGGTCATGGAGCCATCCGCATGGCGTAAAATCGCCATCTGGCCGAAACCGCCCGGCCCCTGCCCCTCAAAAATCACTTCACCCGCCGCGGCGGCGCGCACGGGCGTGCCTTCGGCCGCTTCAATCACAATACCGCCCTGCGCCTGACGGTAGGGCGCGTGCCCATCCACCGGCCATTTCCAGCCAGTTGCCATGTTGCTTGCCGGCATTTGCGTAAGTTGATTGGAGGTAAGCATCGCCGGCTGTGCCGCGCCTGTGCCCATATTAGCAGTTTTTTGCGAGGGCGGAGCCAATTCGCTACTGCTGACGGAGTCAACACCAGCCCCGGCCGAGTACTCAGAATCACCGGAATATTTATAATCCGTTGCCGGGTTCTGGGGCGCCGGGTTCCAGCTGGAATAGGTGGGGGCGGCCATGGCCATCTCCCGCCCGTAACGTGTGTTTCCCTTATCCTCAAGCGCCGCCATATGCTCCTGCGAACAGGCAGAAAGCATGATGGTGGTAAGAATCATCAACGCCGCAAGCGTGGATAACCGCATAAGTCCCCCCGTGCATCAATTTTTTGGAAAAATTGTTATGCCTGCCGATGCGACATGGGTCTTGATAAATCTGTGGATAACTCAGGGATAACCCGTGGGCAAGTTTTATGAACATTCAACCATGTTTATGGTGGATAATTATTCTGCCACCAGCGGTACAAAACGTACGGGAAACATGTTTTCACTAATAAATTCATTGCCTTGACGCCGAATTTTTACCAGTTGCTGATTCGCCACATGGGCGCCCACCGGCACGACCATAATGCCGCTATCCGCGAGCTGGGAGAGGAGTTTTTCCGGCATCTCTTCCGCCGCGCAGGTCACAATAATCCGGTCATAAGGCGCAGCATGCGGCCAGCCTTTGCTGCCATCGCCCAGATGGGGGGTGATATTGCGCAGTTTCAGCGCCTCAAACCTCGCCACGGCCTCATCCAGCAGCGGCTTATGCCGCTCAATCGTATGCACACGGCGGCACAGATGCGCCAGAATCGCGGCCTGATAGCCCGAGCCTGTGCCAATCTCAAGCACGGTATGGCCTTCTTTAAGCGCGAGCGCCTGCGTCATCCAGGCGACGACCGTGGGCTGGCTGATCGTTTGTTCCTGCGCAATCGGCAGGGCGCTGTCATCATAGGCGTGGTGGCGCTGCGCCTCGCTCACAAACACTTCGCGCGGGGTATGTTCTATCGCCGCCAGCACGCGCGTATCGGTAATGCCACTGCGGCGCAGCGCCATCAGCAGACGGATTTTCTCAGCCGCCAATACCTGGTCATCATGATGCATCACGGGTGGCGCGCGGCGGATCATGCTGCCCTCAGAGAAAAGCCACAGCCCACGCACCGCGCCAGAGGTGAATGAAAAAACGGGCGGGTGATTTCAGGAAATACCATATTATTCATGCTGGCGAAGCATACCCAAGCAACCGCAAGGTTGGATAGAAGTAACTCACAGAAATCTCACCCGGAGGCGATTTTTTACTCCCCCTGTGACACGCAATATCCAATCAACGATAATCAATGTCGGCCGCAGGAATGAGTGCCGGTTCCGCATGCTTCACGAAGCGCGCACTATCCTCTTGCGAGTAAGGGATGGACTGCTTCCACAGATTCTGTGCCATTATGCTCAGGCTCGGCTGGTTTTTGAACCTATTTACCAGCCCCACCAATTTTACGCGGTTTCGCCCCTCATCTGCCCCTCCCGGTGTTTGGGGTAGGGGTGCGCTGGGCGAGCGGTGTGGCGATATGGTGCTGATAGATGCCCC
>CANHAG010000216.1 GCA_947458525.1 Rhodospirillaceae bacterium
AGCAGGCCTTTGGGCTTGCCGGTCGAGCCGGAGGTGTAAAGAATAAAAAGCGGGTCTTCCGCCGCCATGGGCTCAGGGAAGCAATCGGGAGATTGACGCGCCACCAGCGCCTCCCACCACACATCACGGGGCGCTTCCATCGCCACCTTGCCGCCAGTGCGCTTGAGCACCACCACATGCCGCACCGTGAGCCCTGCAATCGCCTTGTCGATATTCGCTTTCAGTGGCACGGTTTTACCACCGCGGAAACCTTCATCCGCAGTCAGCACAATATCACTTTGCGCATCCTCAATCCGGTTGCGGATGGCTTCGGGCGAAAACCCGCCAAACACCACCGAATGTACCGCGCCGATACGGGCGCAGACGAGCATCGCCATGGCGGCTTCGGGCACCATGGGCATGTAAATCGTCACTCGGTCGCCTTTTTTTACGCCCAGCGACTTCAGACCATTCGCCAGTCTGCATACCTGCTGGTGCAGTTCAGAAAAACTGATAGCGCGGGTTTCGGCTGGGTTGTCGCCTTCCCATAAAATCGCTGTTTTGTTCCCTCGCGTGGGCAGATGCCTATCAAGGCAGTTGCTGGTGATATTGAGCACCCCATCCTCAAACCATTTGATTGAGACATTACCGCTGAAGGAGGTGTTTTTGATGCGGGTGGGTTTTTTAATCCACTCAAACCGCTCTGCCATTTCGCCCCAGAATCCGTCCGGGTCAGCAAGCGAACGCGCATACATCTCCTCGTAAGCCGAGGGGGTAAGATGCAGGCCTGTGCGGGCTGGAATTTTTTCTGTCATACAGGCGGTAAATACCATAAAAGTTTGTACCATGCCACGCTATAAACTCACACTCGAATATGACGGCACGCCCTATGCGGGCTGGCAGACACAGGCGCATCTACCCACTGTGCAGGCCGCGCTGGAGGGTGCACTGGCGGCATTTTACGCACAGCCCGTGGCCACATTCTGCGCCGGGCGAACAGATGCCGGAGTGCATGCGCTTGGGCAGGTGGTGCATGTGGATGCGCCGGAAGCGCGCGAACCATATGCTATAGCCAAGGGGCTTAACGCCCTGTTGTTACCCCAGCCCATCGCCGTGCTGAAAGCCGAGGAGGTGCCGGCAGATTTTGACGCACGGCTCTCTGCCCGGAGGCGCCATTACCGCTACCGGATTTTGAACCGCCCGGCGCGCCCTGCGCTTGATGCCATGCGTGTGTGGAACATTCACCGCCCGCTTGATATCTCGGCCATGGAAGAAGCCGCTCAGCACCTTATCGGCAGGCATGATTTCACCAGCTTCCGCTCCAGCGAATGCCAGTCCGCCTCGCCGGTAAAAACGCTTGATACTCTCACTATCACGCGCGCGGGGGAGGAGGTCATCCTCACCGCCTCGGCCAAATCTTTCCTGCATCACCAGGTGCGGATTATGGTGGGCACGATGGCGCTAGTCGGTATGGGGAAATGGCCGGCCACCCGCGTTGCCGAAGCACTTGCCGCCCGCGACCGCAAAGCCGGCGGCCTCACCGCCCCCGCCTGCGGTCTTTATTTTGTGCAGGTGGAGTATTGATTCAGTTGCTATATCAGGACAATTTCCAGCTTGCCATACACTAAAAACATGGTATGAAGCGCATCCCTTATGGGAAAGCCGGGTCCGGGCGCATGGCATGCCTTGGGAGCCGAACGTCTTTTAACATGGAGTACCAAATGCCGAAACTGAAGAGTAAAAGCGGGGCGAAGAAGCGTTTCTCCTTCACCGCGACCGGAAAGGTGAAAGCCAACCAATCCGGCAAACGCCATATGATGCGTCGGCGCTCGAAGCGGTTTATCCGTGACCAGCGCGGCACCACGATTCTGAACGAATCGGATGCCAGAATCGTCAAAAAATTCCTCCCCTACGGATAGGAGGATGATCGGATGATCAGATAATCTGATGATCCGTGATTTTTAGTGAAAAACGCATTCCCACGGTTCATCCGATCATCGGATCATCTGGACATCAAAGGAGAGAAACATGGCACATATTAAACGCAGCGTGGTCGCCCGCAAGCGCCACAAAAAAATTCTCAAACTGGCAAAAGGCTATCGTGGCCGCGCCAAGAACTGTTTCCGCGTTGCGGTAGAGAAGGTCGAAAAAGGCCTGCGCTACCAGTATCGTGACCGGCGCGCCCGCAAGCGCAATTTCCGCGCACTGTGGATTCAGCGTATCAACGCCGCCGCGCGCGAGCACGGGCTTGTCTATTCGCAGTTCATGAACGGGCTGAATAAAGCCGGTGTAGAGCTTGACCGCAAAGTGCTGGCGGATATCGCCGTGAAAGACGCGGTGATGTTCAAGGCGCTGGCCGAGCAGGCAGCAGCGGCGCTCAAGGCATAAGCAAGATGATCGGATCATCTGATGATCGGATGATCCGTGTAAATCCCCTCTCCTGCTTGCGGGAGAGGGTTGCGCAGGCTTAGCGAACGTAGAGAGCATAGCCGAAGCTGGGTGAGGGTGATTGTTGCCGTGACGCGCAACTCTGCGTAATTCGCTCCGCTGCTCACATGAACATCATCAATCCCGCTTTCCAATGAAATAAAAAATCAACTATAAGCTATCCATGACCATACCTCCCCTTCAGCAACAAGCACTTGCGGCGATTACGCAAGCCGACTCCCTCAAGGTGCTGGAAGAACTGCGCGTGCAGTATCTTGGAAAGAACGGGTTGCTCACCGCAGAGCTTAAAACACTCGGCAGCCTTTCACCAGAAGAACGCAAAGCAAAAGGCGCAGAAGTAAATGCTACAAAAGAGGCGATTACTGAAGCGATTGAAAGTAAAAAATCTATATTGAATCGGGAAGAGCTGAATGCCCGTTTAGCCAACGAATCTGTGGATATCTCGCTACCCCCCCTACCTGCTGCACAGGGCGCAATCCACCCCATCACGCAAGTGACGGAAGAGCTCGTGGCGATTTTCGCCGATTTCGGGTTTCGCGTGGCCGAAGGGCCGGAGATTGAAGACGACTTCCATAATTTTGCCGCACTCAACATTCCCGAATCTCACCCCGCGCGGCAGATGCATGACACCTTTTACCTGCAAGGCGAAGAAGGCCAGCCGCACCCGGTGCTGCGCACCCATACCTCGCCGGTGCAGATACGCACCATGCGTAGCGAGAAACCGCCCATTCGCATTATCGCACCGGGGCGCACCTACCGGTCGGATTCCGACATGACCCACACCCCCATGTTCCATCAGATTGAGGGGCTGGTCATCGAAAAAAACGTGCATATGGGGCATCTCAAAGGCCTGCTGAATGATGCGCTGACCGCATTTTTTGGCCTTGAGAAACTCCCCATGCGTTTCCGCCCCAGCTTTTTCCCCTTCACCGAGCCTTCGGCGGAAGTGGATATTGGCTGCAAGCGCGGGGGTGACGCGCTCATCATTGGCGAG
>CANHAG010000217.1 GCA_947458525.1 Rhodospirillaceae bacterium
GCGAGACGATTACGCTCATGCGGCAGGATGTGAACCGCCACCTTGTCACCACCCATATTCCGCCCGGCGCCTATGCAGAAGCGTGGGATCCGGTGACGTTGCGCCACGAGATGTTCCGCATTTACGGGCTTGAGCTTCCGGTGGAGGGCTGGGCGAAGGAAGAAGGCATTGCGGATGAGGAGATGTACGAGCGGCTTGAGGCCGCCACGACCGAGCTGCTTCAGAAAAAAGCTGAAGCCTTCCCCCCCCATATTTACCAGATTGCTGAAAAGCGCCTGCTGCTGCAAACGCTTGACCAGCTCTGGAAAGACCACCTGCTCTCGCTTGACCATCTGCGTCAGGGTATCAACCTTCGTGCCTATGCGCAGCGCGACCCGCTCAATGAATATAAGCAGGAGGCTTTCGGCCTGTTCGAACATATGCTCGGCCATATGCGCGAAGTGATGATGGAGCGCCTTGCGCGCCTGCAGCTGCGCATTGAGCTTGATGAAGAAGTGATGAAGCGCACACCGAAACAGATCATGCGCGAGTCACGGCAGGATCCGGCGCTTGCGCCTGCCGAGCCAGAGCGCCCAAGACCCATGGCCTATCACACCCCCCTGCGCAGCCATGTGGCGGCCAAAGCGCGTGATGCGAACGACCCGGCAAGCTGGGGCAAAGTTGCGCGCAACGAACCCTGCCCCTGCGGCTCAGGCAAAAAATTCAAACATTGCCACGGGGCGCTTTAGCGCAATGTCTGGTCAAATCTGACGCGCTCATCGGGATAGACCAGTCAGTTGCGCTCTTAGCTGATCCAGAATCGTATCAATCACGCCTGCGTCAGTGCCGGCTTCCTGCATCACCAGCCGCGCAACACTCAGGCTTGATTCGAGGGTTTCGGCCACCACAGCAGTCGCGCCCATAGCGTAAAGTGCCGCAATATCGCCTGTATCTCGCGCGCGGACAATAATGGGCAGGAGCGGCCAGCGTGCACGCAGCGCGCGTAAAATCCCATAGGTTGCGGCGTGGTCATCCATGGCGATTACAGCCGCCATGACCTGATCGGTATGCAGGCGCTGCCAGAGTTCCAGCTTCCTCGCATCGCCGTAAATCACACGGAACCCCTGTTTCTTCAGCGCCTCAACGCGCTCGGCGTGATGGTCAATGCCAAGATACGCAATCTGCTGTTCCGCCAGCGCATCCGCCAGTAATTTTCCCACCCGGCCGAACCCGGCAATCATCACCACCCGCTCGCCGGATTGCGGCATTTCCACCTCTGGGGCATCACTGCCGGTCAGGCGCCCGGCGAGATTCGCAGCGAGGGGCGCGGCTTTGAACAGCAGCGGCGTTACCATCATGGCCAGCGCCGTCACCAGCAGGAAAAACTGCACATGCTGGGCGGGCATGATGTTCCCCGCCATTGCCACGCCAAGAATGAGGAGGGCGAACTCCCCCGGCTGCGCAAGGTAAAGCGCCGCCTCCGCCGCCCGGCGATGGGGTACGCCAAACGCCAGACAGAGCGGAAATAAAATAACCGCTTTAAGCGAAAAAATCCCTATCACCGCCAGCGCCAGCAGCAGCGGTGTGCGGAAGACTTCGCCGATATTGATCATCATGCCAATCGAAAGAAAAAAGATGCCAAGCAGCAACCCTTTGAGCGGGGCGATAATCACCTCCACCTCATGTTTGAAGCTGGTTTCAGCAATAAGCAGCCCGGCAAGAAACGCCCCCAGCGCCAGCGACAGACCGGCCACTTCCGTCAGCGCCGCACAGGCAATCACAAGAAATACCGTCAGCGCCGCCAGCCACTCCGCGCTTCTGGAAGCGCTTAATGCCTTTAGCAAGGGCGCCAGAAACCGCTTGCCCAGCAGCATCATGATCAGCACAGCGCCAAGCCCGATACCGAGAGAGGAGATCATCGCAATGCCCACCGGGCCATAGGCAAGGCCGGTGAAATAGGCCGCCAGCACCAGAATGGGCACCACGGCCAGATCCTGCATCAGCAGTACGGAAAAACACAGTACCCCGATGGGGCGGCTATGCAGACGGCGCTCTTCCAGCAGTTTCATCACAATGGCGGTGGAGGAAAGCGCGAACGATGCGCCCAGCAGAATCGCCGCCTCCAGCGCATTGCCAAACCAGGAGGCGATGAGAAAAATGACAAGCCCCGTGAGCAGAATCTGCGCCGAACCCAGCCCGAAAATAAAGCGCCGCAATTCTTTGAGCCGCCCGAGCGAAAGCTCAAGCCCTATCATGAACATGAGGGTGATGATGCCAAGCTCGCCCAGCGTCTCAACCGTGGCGCGGTCAGCAATGGTGAGGAAAGTAAGCCAGGGGTAATCATCCGCGAGTGCTGAAAGCCCATAGGGGCCAATCGCCACCCCGCACAGAAGATAGGCAAGCACAGAGGATAGTCGTAAGCGCTGCAGCAGTGGCACAACAAGCCCAGCCAGGCCAAAAAACAACAGCAGGTCAGGCAGAATCTGACCCAGATGCTGCGCGGAATGCAACGCCGGTTCCATGATATGATGTTTACCTTGAAGACAGGCAGCAACGCCACGAAAATACGACGAAGAACGCTTTTATGAACACGATTTTCCTGCGCGCCGGCATTACGCCAGCGTATAAAGCCCGTGTTGCTCACCCGCAAGCTTATACTTATTACTCAGGCTCAAAATCGTTTCCGCCGAGCCGAGCATCAAAAAGCCGGGTGGGTTGAGGGCGCCCGCGAGTTTATCGAGCACCTGGGACTTGCCCTTATCGTCAAAATAAATCAGCACATTGCGGCAGAAGATGATATCAAACCGGCCAAGCACGGAGTAGCTGTCGAGCAGATTCATGGTCATGAATTTCACGGGCGCTTTCACTGGCGCCTGAATCTCCCACAGATTGCCCGGCTGCTGTTTGAAGTATTTGACAAGCATGGTGATGGGCAGACCGCGCTGCACTTCAAACTGGGTGAAAATCCCTGCGCGCGCCCGTTCCAGCACTTTCTCGTTAAGATCCGTGGCAATGACCTCAAACGTCATGCCGCCCAGTGCCGCCCCCATTTCTTTGAGCGACATGACAATCGAATAAGGCTCCTGCCCCGTGGAGCAGGCAGCCGACCAGATACGCAGATGCGTACGCCCCGCCGCTTTCATCGCCGGCACCATCACCTTGGTGAGATACTCAAATGGCTTGGTATCGCGGTAGAACATGGACTCATTGGTGGTCATGGCCTCGGTCATCTCAGTGATCACCGCAGGCGGCAGGGTGCCCGCCTTGAGGCGCGCGATCATTTCCGGAATATCCTTGATGCCGTGATTGCGCGTAATCGGCTGCAGCCGCGTTTCCATGAGGTACATCTTATCCTGCGTCAGCGCGAGGCCGGAGCGTTGCTTCAGAACTTCTGCGATGATGTCGAACTCATCCTTGCGTAATACGAGGGTCATACAATCGC
>CANHAG010000218.1 GCA_947458525.1 Rhodospirillaceae bacterium
CTTGGCTACCAGACACCCGCCCAAGCAAGCGCCGGTCTGCGCCAGACTCTTGCGGTCGCGCACCCCGGCGCTTGCACAACCGATGCATCACCCCTATGCTACCCGCAGGACTCTACTTCCAAGTGACTCAACTTTGGGGAGCAGGTCAAGACGAATGCAGAAAAGAATTGGCCGCAACAAAAGCTAAAATCGCTCAGTTACAAGGGCAGCTTGGATCAGACATTTCACGTTGATTGGCGCAAACCGGATTGTTTTATTGCATGGTTCATTTTTTTTCGCCATGAAGTGCGTATGGTGAATCACGTTCATGTTTCCGTCGGCAACGTCACTTTCGGCAATGATTTGCCGCTCACGCTCATTGCCGGGCCGTGCCAGATGGAATCGCGTGAACACGCCATCGAAGTCGCGGGTACGCTCGTCGAGATGACGAAAAAACTCGGCATCGGGCTGGTTTATAAAACCAGTTACGATAAGGCCAACCGCACCTCGCTTTCCGGCAAGCGCGGCATGGGACTCGAAAAATCCCTCGCTGTATTCGATGAAATTAAAAAAACCTTCGGCGTGCCGACCCTCACCGATGTGCATGAGATTCCCCACTGTGCGCTGCTCGCCCCGCATGTGGATATTCTGCAGATTCCGGCCTTTCTCTGTCGCCAGACGGATTTGCTTATTGCCGCGGCAAAAACGGGCAGGGTGATTAACGTGAAAAAAGGTCAGTTTCTGGCGCCGTGGGACATGAAAAATGTCGCCGCAAAAATCGCCGATTCGGGCAATCAGAATATCCTGCTCACCGAGCGCGGCGTATCGTTTGGTTATAATACGCTGGTATCCGATATGCGGGCGCTGCCGATTATGGCCGAGACCGGCTATCCGGTGATTTTTGATGCGACCCATAGCGTGCAGCAGCCGGGTGGGCAGGGCACAAGCTCGGGCGGCCAGCGCCAATATGTGGCGACCCTTGCCCGCGCGGCGGTGGCGGTGGGTGTGGCGGGTGTGTTCATTGAAACCCATCCGGATCCTGACAACGCGCCTTCCGATGGCCCCAACATGGTCAAGCTCGCCGACATGCCCGCACTGCTCGAGCAGTTGCTGGCGTTTGATAGATTGGCGAAGAAGTAGCTGTAAGCCTTGAGCCATGAGGTTTTAGCTCGTTCGTGAATGTGGCGAGCCCATGCCTCTTGGCTCCGTAAAAGCTGAAAACTCACGGCTTCAGGCTCTGGGCTAAGCTAAATCTGCTTGGCTGATGAAGCGTGGTTATGCTAACAGCTAAAACCTCATCGCTCCAAGCTCAAGGCTCAACCATGACCAGCATCACCGCCATCCATGCCCGCGAAATTCTCGATAGCCGCGCCAACCCCACGCTGGAGGTGGAGGTGACAGTTGAGGGCGGGGCGGTAGGGCGCGCGGCCGTACCTTCGGGCGCTTCGACCGGCGCGCATGAAGCTATTGAGCTGCGTGACGGTGACAAAAAACGCTATGGCGGCAAGGGCGTGCTGAAGGCCGTTGCCCACGTGAATGGCGAGATTGCTGATGCGCTGATCGGGCTTGAGGCGACCGACCAGATACATCTGGATGAAACCCTACTGGCGCTCGACGGCACGCCGAACAAGGCGCGGCTGGGAGCCAATGCGATGCTTGGCGTGTCACTCGCGGCGGCGAAAGCGGCGGCAAGTGCCACCGGCCTGCCGCTTTACCGCTATATTGGCGGGGCGCAGGCAAGCATTCTGCCGGTGCCGATGATGAATATCATCAATGGCGGCGCGCATGCCAGTAACCCGATTGATATTCAGGAATTCATGGTGATGCCCGTGGGCGCGGCGACGATGGCCGATGCCATCCGCATGGGGGCGGAGATTTTTCATGCGCTGAAAAAGCAATTGCAGGAGGCGGGTCACAGCACCAATGTGGGGGATGAGGGCGGGTTCGCGCCGAATCTCAAATCGGCGGAGGAGGCGCTGGGCTTCATCTGCAAAGCCATTGAGTCCGCTGGCTATAAGCCGGGTGCAGATGTGGTGCTGGCGCTCGATGCGGCGGCTTCGGAATTTCATAAAAACGGCGCCTATCACCTCGAAGGCAGCAAGCTGGACGCGGCGAGTATGGTAAAGTTTTACGAGGGGCTGATGGCGAAATTCCCCATCGCCTCAATTGAAGATGCCATGGCGGAAGATGACCATGCAGGCTGGAAGCTCGCCACCGAAACACTCGCGGGCAGGATTCAGCTGGTGGGGGATGATCTTTTCGTCACCAACCCCGTGATTCTGGCCAAGGGCATTGCGGACGGGTTGGCCAATGCGCTGCTGGTGAAGGTAAACCAGATCGGCACACTGACCGAAACCCTGCGGGCGGTGGAAATGGCGCACCGGGCGGGGTATAATTCCATCCTCTCTCACCGTTCGGGCGAGACGGAGGATACGACGATCGCCCATCTTGCGGTTGCCACGAATTGCGGCCAGATTAAGACCGGTGCGCCCTGCCGCAGCGACCGCACGGCGAAATATAACGAGCTGCTGCGCATCGCTGAGGCTTTGAGCACAAATGGCCGCTATGCGGGTAAGGCCGCGCTGAAATAGCCAGTCTCAGCCCGTGGGCGGTGCAGCCTGGGCACCATGCCGGGTAAATCTGCGCTCTCGTCTGAAAATCCAACAAAAAACCCTGTAATCTACCTCGATAACCAATTATAATAAAAAGAGTTATCGGCGTATTCATCATCAGTTGCGCGTTCAACAAAAAACATTAATTTTCATAGGCTTGATAAGATATGGTGCGATATGGCATAGCGCGGGTTTCGCCCGGGCGGCTGGTAAGGCCGCTTCTGGTAGTGCTGGTGCTGTTTTATTTCAGCTACCATCTGGTACATGGCGAGCGCGGACTGTTTGCGCTGGTGCGCGATCAGCGGCGGCTGGAGCTGCTGACGGGGCAGATGGAGCGCGTGCATCAGGATCGGCTGGCGTTGGAGCGCAAGGTTGCCCATCTGCGCGGTGAACGGCTGGATCTCGACCTGCTGGATGAGCAGATGCGCCGCGTGCTGGGCATGATGCGGCCGGGCGAGATGGTTGTGCTTTTATCGCCCGCCGCCGCGCCCGGCCATGCCGAGTAGTGGCCGGAAACTGTATAAAAACGCCATGTTGTCATCAAACTGTCATATTCTGGTGTTAGGGTGAAGGTATGAGTATCTCTAACGAAACATACGCTCAGGCTCTTGCGCGCCTTTTAGGCGTGTCGAGTAGTGGTATCATGGAGCAACTTACTCGGAGCAATCTGGAGGCGTTTATCGCCGCCCATCAGGAGCAAATTAAAGATATACTCTCCAGAATGTCGGAGGTAGAGCGCGCGGCAATCTTGCGTGAATTGCCCAATCTGGTGAATCTGCTTGATCCCAGAACGCCGGAACAGA
>CANHAG010000219.1 GCA_947458525.1 Rhodospirillaceae bacterium
ACGAAAACCAAGTGACGAAAACGAGATGACGCCGCGTAAATAAAAAAGGTAACCAATGAGTGCTATGGCAAAACCGGAAGAGCTGAAAAACCCCGCCGACTATGGGGCGGATTCGATTAAGGTCTTAAAAGGGCTGGACGCGGTGCGTAAGCGCCCGGGCATGTATATCGGCGATACGGATGACGGCTCCGGCCTGCACCACATGGTCTATGAAGTGCTGGATAACGCGGTGGATGAGTCGCTGGCCGGCT
This sequence comes from Rhodospirillaceae bacterium, assembly GCA_947458525.1. GTDB lineage: Bacteria > Pseudomonadota > Alphaproteobacteria > Rickettsiales > UBA3002 > JAFLDD01. The sequence goes on from CANHAG010000219.1 coordinate 252, forward strand.
ATTGCGACCGCGTGCTTTGCACCATCAATGAAGACGGCTCGGTCACGGTGGAAGATAATGGCCGCGGCATTCCGGTGGATATTCACCCGGGTGAGGGCGTCTCGGCGGCGGAAGTTATCATGACCCAGCTTCATGCGGGCGGCAAGTTTGATCAGAATTCCTATAAAGTCTCGGGCGGGCTGCACGGCGTGGGTGTTTCGGTGGTCAATGCGCTTTCGGAATGGCTGGAGCTCACCATCTGGCGCGATAACAAAGAATACTGGATGCGGTTTGAAAATGGCGCGGCAGTGAACCCACTGGCCGAGCGCGGCGACGCCAAGGGCAAGCGCGGCACACAAGTGACCTTTTACCCCTCAGGCGAAATTTTCACCGGTATTGTGTTTGATTACGACACGCTTGAACATCGTCTGCGTGAGCTTGCTTTCCTTAATTCCGGCGTGCGTATCATCCTTTCGGACAAGCGCCCGGCCGAGCCGCTCGTGGCCGAGCTTTTTTACGAAGGCGGCACCACGGCCTATGTGCATTATCTTGACCGAAGCAAGAATGCGCTGCACCCCACCATCGTGATGCATGGGGAAAAAGACGGCATGACGGTGGATATCGCCATGCAGTGGAACGATTCCTACCATGAAAATACGCTCTGCTTTACCAACAACATCCGCCAGCGCGACGGCGGCACGCATCTGGTCGGGTTTCGCGCGGCGCTAACGCGCTGCATCAATAATTATGCCAATGAATCGGGCATTGCGAAGAAGGAAAAAATCGCACTCGTAGGGGATGACGCGCGCGAGGGGCTCACCTGCATTATTTCCGTGAAAGTGCCGGATCCGAAATTTTCCTCACAGACGAAAGACAAACTCGTTTCCTCCGAAGTGCGACCAGTGGTGGAAAATATCGCCGCCGACAAGCTCGGCCAGTGGTTTGAGGAACATCCGGGCGAGGCGAAACAGATCATCGGCAAAATTGTGGAGGCAGCGGCCGCGCGCGAAGCAGCACGCAAGGCGCGCGAACTCACGCGGCGCAAAGGCGCGCTCGATATTGCCTCACTCCCCGGTAAGCTTGCCGATTGTCAGGAGCGTGACCCGGCGCTTTCGGAACTTTTTATCGTTGAGGGTGACTCGGCCGGTGGCTCCGCCAAGCAGGGGCGCGACCGCAAAACACAGGCGATTTTACCGCTCAAGGGAAAAATTCTAAACGTAGAACGCGCGCGTTTTGACAAAATGCTTTCCAGTCAGGAAATCGGCACGCTGATTACCGCGATTGGCACCGGCATTGGCCGTGAGGAGTTTGATGCAACCAAGGCGCGTTATCATAAAATCATCATCATGACGGATGCGGACGTGGATGGCTCGCATATCCGCACGCTGCTGCTCACATTTTTCTATCGGCAGATGCCGGAACTGATCGAAAAAGGCTATCTCTATATCGCCCAGCCACCGCTTTACAAAATCAAGCGCGGGCAGAGCGAAATGTATTTGAAAAATGATGAGGCGCTTGAGGAATATCTGATGACTGCAGCGCTTGATGACGCGGCGCTCAAAACCGAAAAAGGCGAGACAATCACCGCCGCTGCACTGGAAGCGCGGGTGGCGGAAGCTGCTCGGCTTGTGGGGCTCATGCAGCCACTCAGCCGCCGCGTGCCGCTGACCATGGTAGAAGCGGCGATGTTCGCGAATCTCTTTGCTGGCGGAAAGATTGAAAATTTCACCCTTGCGCTGAACGGCCTCTCGCGCGATGGCGGCGGGTGGAACGCCGAACGCGCCGAGGGTGTGGTTCAGGTTTCGCGCACGGTGCGCTCGGTGGTGGAGCATGTGGTGCTCGAAGAAAAATGGCTGCAAAGCCGCGAGGGGAAAGAGCTTGCCGCCGCGCATGGGCAGCTGCTCAAAGACTACGCAGTGCCCAGCATGTTCATACGCAAAGGCGCGGAGATTCAGGTGCGCACCCCCGCTGAGCTGCATAAGGCAGTGATGGATTCGGGCAAGAAGGGCATGTCTGTTCAGCGCTTTAAGGGTCTGGGCGAAATGAACCCCGAACAGCTATGGGAAACCACGCTTGATGCGACGAAACGCACGCTTCTGCGCGTGAACGTACATGACGCGGCGGATGCGGATGAAGCCTTCAGCACCCTGATGGGGGATATTGTGGAGCCAAGGCGCGATTTCATTCAGAATAACGCGCTCAAGGTCGTGAATTTGGACGTATAAGCAGCATCTTGCGCGCGAATCTTCATCAAATTGTCATTAAAGCGTCATACGATCGTCATATAATCCGGGTAGGGTGGTGGAATGACGCAAAAAACCCCATCAGCTGAATCAAATCCGGCGCCTTCTGAAGATCCTCCCGAGGAAATCACTCGGGAAAGACTCTCAGAAAAAGAAGAATTAGGGGCAGCGCTCGTCGCAAAAGAGGCTGTGCACCCGTTGCCCGACGTCGCAGAACTTGTAAGAACCCGTATTGCGCCTGCATCTAAACCCGATGGTGGGGGTGTTAAACCCGATGATGGGTGGGTTTGGGATAAACATTGTTACGGCTGGTGCACACCGGAGGATAAGACGACCCCGAAAGTCGTGGTGTATGTTAAACTTCTTCACCTTCCTGAAAAAGATGGAAAAATTGAAAATTCTGCCCTCCCGGGTAACATCCAAGACATATTGGAAGAAGAGGTTCGACCAATCCAAAATCCTAATGCCGCGATTTTTTATACCATCACAAATATCTCAAAACAAGACACTCAGAAACCAGTAGCCCCTGATGGGAAACGGCCATCTTCTGAGCAACCCAAGACCGATACTCAAGATCCTCCCCAAAAACCCGTAGCACCTGGTGAAAAGCCCGAAAGCCCTGGTGAAAAATTGATAAAAGCGGTTGCTACTCATCTGCAGGGTCATGGAATTAAATGTTTTTCCACCCTTTCGCCGCTTCGTTCCGGTATAGTACCAGACGATATATCAAACGATAAGGCTCAAGAATCCACCAAATCAAGAATATCCGGCTTTTCTAAGTGGTTATCTGAATTTTTAACCAAAGAAGAAAATACGCCAGTGTTGACTGAAGAAGAG
>CANHAG010000220.1 GCA_947458525.1 Rhodospirillaceae bacterium
GATGGGTGAGGGCAATTTCCGGCAGCAGTACCAGCACCTGCTGGCCAGATTGCAGCGCCTCTTCGATCAGATGAAAATAGACCTCCGTCTTGCCTGAGCCTGTCACCCCATCGAGCAGATAGACGGGCGCGCGCCGCGCGGCGATTGCTCTATAAGCTGCCTGCTGCTCGGGTGTCAGTGCCGATAACTGCGCGCGGTATTCAGGCGGCGCATAGGGTTTGCGCGGATGGGCGAAGGCCAGTTTCGGCAGGGCAAGGGCAAGCGCCGCCCCGCGCGGGGCAAGCGTATAGTCCGCGACCCAGTCGATGAAACGCAACAAAGATTCTGGCACAGGCGGTGTCTGCGCCACCCGCGTGATGGGCTTGAGTTTTGCTGCAGCCACTTCGCCGCTGGCTTCGCCCAGCACCACACCCACCTCTTTCCGCCCGGCAAGCGGTACTTCAACAAGCGTGCCGCGGGGCAGCGGGGCTGCTGCGAGATAATCAAGGGTTTTATCCAGCGCAGTCGCGAGTAAGACATTGACGCATTGCATGGGCGCAGTTAATCACAGGGCAATCGGAATGTCACTTGGCACAGGGATGCCATGATCAGGGAGATGTCATGAAATTCTTTGTTGATACGGCAGATGTGAATGAAATCCGCGAGCTGGCGGCCACCGGCCTGCTTGACGGTGTCACCACCAACCCCAGCCTGATTAAAAAATCAGGGCGCGATTTCAAGGAGGTGATCAAGGAAATCTGTTCGGTCACAAGCGGCCCGGTCTCGGCCGAAGTCGTGGCCACCGACTATGCGGGTATGGTGAAACAGGGGGAGGATCTGGCGGGGCTTGCCAAGAACGTGACTATCAAAGTACCGCTTACGATTGACGGTCTCAAGGCCTGCAACTATTTCCGCGCGCAGAATATTCTCGTTAATGTCACGCTGTGTTTCTCAGCCGCCCAGGCGCTGCTTGCCGCCAAAGCGGGCGCAAGCTTCATTTCGCCTTTTGTGGGCAGGCTCGATGATATTGGCACAAGCGGCATGCAGCTCATTGCCGATATCATGACCATCTACCGCCAATATCCCACCTTCACTACGGAAGTGCTGGTGGCAAGCGTGCGCCACCCGATGCATATAGTGGAAGCCGCCAAGCTCGGCGCGCATGTGGCCACCGCCCCGGCCTCTGTGCTCAAATCCCTCGTCAACCACCCGCTTACCGATAAGGGGCTTGACCAGTTCCTCAAAGACTGGGCGGCCACAGGCCAGAGCATCTAATGCCGGAAATGGCGCTGGCCGGTGAAGATCATGGCCATGCCGGCGTCTTCCGCAGCGGCGATGACTTCTGCATCGCGCACCGAGCCTCCGGGCTGCACCACCGCCGCAATACCGGCCGCGCGTGCCAGCGCCACATTATCGGCGAAAGGAAAAAACGCATCGGACGCGAGCACGGCACCTTGCGGGTCGTGCCCGTGGCTGCGCGCTTTCTCAATCGCAATCCTGACTGCATCTACCCTGCTCATCTGCCCGGCGCCGATGCCGATGGTCGCGCCGTGTTTCACCAGCACAATCGCGTTCGATTTCACGCTGCGCGCCACCGCAAACCCGAAAAGCGCATCTTCCTGCTGGGCGGGGGTGGGGGCGGTTGCGGTCACCGTCTTCCACCCTTCCGGCGTGATGGCGGCCGCGTCTTTCGTCTGTACCAGATACCCGCCGCTGATGGGTAATATATGCCAGTTGGCATAGGGGCTGCGGGCGGTTTCAGGGGTGGCAATCAAAAGCCGCAGATTTTTTTTCGCCGCGAGTTTTTCTGCCGCTTCCGGTGTTGCGCCCGGGGCAATGATCACTTCCAGAAATAAACTGCCAATGGCTTCCACCAGCGTGGTATCTAGGGGTTTATTCACCGCGAGAATCCCCCCGAACGCGCTGGTCGGGTCACTCGCCAGTGCAGCCTTGAATGCGGCCGTGATATCCGCACCCTTTGCCACACCGCAGGGGTTGGCGTGTTTGATGATGGCGGCAGAGGGAGCGGCAAATTCCTGCACCAGCTGCCAGGCGGCGTCCGCATCCTGCAGGTTGTTATAGCTTAACTCTTTCCCCTGTAATTGCTGCGCACGCGCCAGCCCGCCTGCACCCTCGTGCCTGCGGTAGAGCGCGGCTTTCTGATGCGGGTTTTCGCCGTAACGCAGGCTTGCCTGATGCGAGGCATCGAGCAGGTATGCTGGCCAGTCGTCACCGCTCATCCACGCGCCGATCAGCGCATCATAAGCAGCGGTGCTGCTGAACGCTTTCGCGGCAAGCTGGCGGCGCAGCTCGAGCGTGGTGCCGCCTTTTTGTTGCAGCGCAGCAATCACGGATGCATACTCTGCCGGATCCGTCACCACCGTCACAAATTCGTGATTTTTTGCCGCGGCGCGGATCATGGCTGGCCCGCCAACATCAATTTTCTCAATCAGCGCCGCGGGGTCAGAGGTCGCTGCCAGGGTTGCCTCAAACGGGTAAAGATTCACCACCAGAAGATCAATTGCCTCAATTCCGTGCTGTGCCATGGCGGCGATATGTTCTGGCATGTCCCGCCGCGCCAGCAGCCCGCCATGCACCGCCGGATGCAGGGTTTTCACCCGCCCATCCATCATCTCGGGCAGGCGGGTCAGCGCGCTGACATCCCGCACGCTCAGCCCCATCTTGCGTAAGGCTTCGGCCGTTCCGCCGGTAGAGATGAGCGCGACTCCCGCCGCCACAAGCGCACGGGCAAATGCCTCAAGCCCGGTTTTATCGGAAACGGAAATCAGGGCTTGCGTGATGGGAAGTGTGGTCATCTCACGAGGCTTTCTGGCTGGGGTCATGATATTCGGGAATCAGGGATTGCAGGGCGCGGCGCACCCCTGCTTCATCCCCATTTTCTGCGCATTCCGTCACGTGCGCAAGCTGTGTCAGCACGCGTTCATGGTCGAGTATTCGCGCCCCCGCTTTGCGGATGCTCTGATGCGTAGTCGGCGCCAGATGTTCATCCCCATGGAATAGTTCTTCAAAAAGTTTTTCGCCCGGGCGCAGGCCGGTATAAATAATCTTGATATCCTCATAAGGCTTCAGCCCCGCAAGCCGAATCATCTGGCAGGCAAGATCTTCAATGCGGATGGGCGCACCCATATCGAGCACATAAATCGTCGCCCGGTCTTCGCTCCTGCTGCCAAGCACAGCTGCCTGCAGCACCAGCTGCACCGCCTCGCCAATCGTCATGAAATAGCGCAGCATATCTTTATGCGTCACCGTTATTGGCCCGCCGCGTGCCAGCTGTTTCTGAAAGAGCGGCACCACAGA
>CANHAG010000221.1 GCA_947458525.1 Rhodospirillaceae bacterium
GATTGTGATTGGTCAGGCCTGCGAGTTTGATTATTCGGGCACGCAAGCCGTCAAGACCCTGAAAGCGGAAGGGTACCGGGTGATTCTGGTGAATTCAAACCCGGCCACCATCATGACCGACCCGGAGCTGGCGGATGCCACCTATATCGAGCCGATTACACCTGAGTTTGTTGAAAAAATTATCGCCAAAGAGCGCCCGGACGCATTGCTGCCCACCATGGGCGGGCAGACGGCGCTGAACTGCGCCAAGGCGCTGGCGGAATCGGGCGTGCTCGCAACCTATGGGGTTGAACTGATTGGCGCCCGGCTGGAATCCATCAACAAGGCGGAAAACCGCCAGTTATTTGGCGAGGCCATGGCACGTATCGGGCTTGACGTGCCCAAGAACGGCGTCGCCCATACGCTTGACGAAGCCTGGGAGATTCTGGAGCGCGTGGGGCTTCCAGCCGTGATTCGCCCCTCGTTTACGCTGGGTGGTTCGGGCGGCGGCATCGCCTATAACCGCGAGGAGTTTGAGGCGATTGTCACAAGCGGGCTTGATGCTTCCCCCACCACCGAAGTGCTGATTGATGAATCGGTTCTGGGCTGGAAAGAATATGAAATGGAAGTGGTGCGCGACCGGGTGGATAATTGCATCATCGTCTGCTCGATTGAAAATATCGACCCGATGGGCGTGCATACCGGGGACTCGATTACGGTCGCCCCGGCTTTGACCCTCACCGATAAAGAATATCAGATCCTGCGCGACGCTTCGATTGCAGTTCTGCGCGAGATTGGGGTGGATACGGGTGGTTCCAACGTGCAGTTTGCCGTGAACCCCGAAAATGGCCGCATGGTGGTGATTGAGATGAACCCGCGCGTCTCGCGCTCCTCTGCCCTTGCCTCGAAAGCCACCGGGTTCCCCATTGCCAAAGTCGCGGCCAAACTCGCCGTTGGCTATACGCTCGACGAAGTGGCCAATGATGTGGTGAGTGGTAAGAAGCAAGTGGTGGAGGCCTCACGAGCCCCGAGCCCCGAGTCCCGGGTCACCCCCTCCATGCCTGCTTCTTTCGAGCCGACGATTGACTATATCGTCACCAAAATCCCCCGCTTTACGTTTGAGAAATTTCCAGGCGCCGAGGCGACACTTTCCACCTCCATGAAATCGGTAGGCGAGGCGATGGCCATGGGGCGCAGCTTTGCTGAAAGCCTGCAAAAAGCACTGCGATCACTCGAAACGGGGCTTACGGGGCTTGACCCTGTGGTGATTGAGGGCGCAAGTGCGGAAAATCTCGAGCCGGTACGGGTGGCGCTGGCCGTAGCAGCACCTGACCGGCTGCTGAAAATTGCTGAGGCCCTGCGCTACGGCATGAGCCTTGAAGAAATCCAGCGCATTACGAAATATGACCCGTGGTTTATCCGCGAACTGAAAAAGATTGTGGAGGCGGAAGCATGGGTGCAGGAACATGGCCTGCCCACCGATGCACCATCGCTCTTGGCTCTGAAACAAATGGGCTTCAGCGACCGGCAGCTGGCAAGACTCGCCCGGAAAAAAGAGAAAGATGTCCGCAAGCAGCGCCACCGGCTGGGGGTGCGCCCGGTCTATAAACGCATTGATACATGTGCAGCGGAATTTGAGTCGCCAACGCCTTATTTATATTCAACCTATGAAAGTGTGGCGGGTGGCAGGTGGCGGGTGGCGGGTGAAGATTTGAGCACTACTCCCTTCATCACCCAGTGCGAAGCTGCGCCTACTGAGCGCAAAAAAATCGTCATTCTAGGCGGCGGGCCAAACCGTATCGGTCAGGGGATTGAGTTTGATTATTGCTGCGTGCATGCCTGTTATGCGCTGCAGGAAAGCGTGGCAGGTGGCGAGTCATTACGCGACGCGCGACGCGCGACGCTCGATTCTTCTTTTGAAACCATCATGATCAACTGCAATCCTGAAACTGTTTCTACCGATTATGACACGGCCGACAGGCTTTATTTTGAGCCCCTCACGGCAGAAGATGTCATAGAAGTTATCGAAAAAGAGCGGCAAAACGGCGAGCTGGTGGGGGTCATTGTGCAGTTTGGCGGTCAGACGCCGCTTAAACTCGCCCATGCGCTTGAGGAAGCGGGTATCCCCATCATCGGCACGTCGGTTGATTCGATTGATCTGGCCGAAGACCGCGAGCGTTTCCAGAAATTGCTGCATAAACTGAAGTTAAAACAGCCCGAAAACGCCATCTGCAAACATGCCGACGAGGTCGTGCCGGCGGCGGAATCGATCGGCTATCCCGTGGTGGTCAGGCCGTCTTACGTGCTGGGCGGGCGCGCGATGCGGATTATTTATTCCTCCGCCGAGCTGAAATCTTACGTGGAGGAATTGCTACATTTATTTGGTGACGGGCCGATTCTGCTCGACCGTTATTTGAGTGACGCGATCGAGCTGGATGTGGATTGCTTGAGTGATGGCGAAGAATTTTTCGTCCCCGGCATTATGGAACATATCGAAGAGGCGGGGATTCATTCGGGCGATTCGGCCTGCTCGCTGCCGCCTTACTCCCTGCCGAAGGAAATCATTCAGGAAGTCCGCCGCCAGACCGTGGCGCTGGCCAGAGCCCTCAAGGTCGTGGGGCTGATGAATGTGCAGTTCGCGGTGAAGCGTGCGGCAGGGGTCAGCGGCAAAGAAGCGAAGGGGACACGCTCCCCCTCAGAAGAAATTTTCATCCTCGAAGTGAATCCGCGCGCCTCACGCACGGTGCCGTTTGTGGCGAAAGCCACCGGCATTCCGCTTGCGAAAATCGCAGCGCGGCTGATGGCGGGAGAGAAGCTCTCTGCCTTTGATTTGCCCGGTGATGAAGGGCTTATGGAATCGCTCAACCATGTGGCGGTGAAAGAGGTAGTCTTCCCCTTTGCGCGTTTCCCGGGGGTGGATACAATCCTTGGGCCGGAGATGAAATCCACCGGCGAGACCATGGGGATTGACCGGGATTTTGCCCGCGCTTTTGCCAAAGGATTTATCGGGTCAGGCAGCACGCTGCCCGCCTCCGGCAGCGTGTTTATCTCTGTAAAAGACAGCGACAAACAGGCAGTGCACCCAGTGGCTGCGCAGCTTGTGGCGCTCGGGTTTGAGCTGCTCTGTACGCGGGGTACGGGCGAGTATCTGAAGCAGCAGGGCCTGCCGGTCACGATCGTCAATAAAGTGCGCGAAGGGCGGCCGCATGTGGTGGATTTCATGAAGGACGGCAAAATCGCCATGGTGTTTAATACGACCGCCGGGGTAGAATCAATTGCCGATTCCTCTTCCATCCGCCGCACGGCGC
>CANHAG010000222.1 GCA_947458525.1 Rhodospirillaceae bacterium
CGCCACCGGGAGGCGCACCGGAGCACTGGCATCGGGTGAATAAAGCGCTGGGATGGGTGGGGGCAGGGATGATGATACTTGGTGCTGTTTCTTCCGCTCAGGGAATTATGACAACAAATGAGGCGGGTGAAAAAAAGATCAATGCTTCGCCACTATTATGGACCCTGCTGCAAGGCACGATGGCGGCGGGGCTTTTATACCTCGTGCACCATCAGCCGTCTCTAACCAATATGGCCGTGCGTTGATATGGATGCTGCCCGCGCTGTCAGGCCTTAAGCCCCAGAAGCTGATCCAGCTCCGCTTCATTATGCACCACCTTGAAAAAATCGCTGGTTTCGGGGCGGGCAAACTTTTCAGCGATAATATGGTTCATCAGCTCCACCAGCTTATCCCAGTAACCCTGATAATTCAGAATAATGACGGGCTTGGTATGCAGCTCAATCTGCCGCCAGGTGATAACCTCAAACATTTCATCAAGCGTGCCGAACCCGCCGGGAAGCACCAGAAACGCGTCTGAATTCTGGTACATGATGAATTTTCGCTCATGCATGGAATCAACCAGAAACATGCGGCTCAGGCCTTTATGCTCCGCCTCAATGCGGTTAAGGTGCCGCGGGAACACGCCCACCACATATCCGCCCCCTTCAAGCGCGCCACCCGCGACTTCGCCCATGAGCCCGCAATCCCCGCCACCATAGACCAGTTTGCGGTTGTTTTTCGCCAGTTTGCGGCCGAAGCGCCGCGCCAGATCAAGATGGTCTTTCGCGACGGCGCTTTGCGCCCCGCAGAACACGCAGATGGAATCAAAATGCATCACAGTTCCTCACATTTTTTTGATAACGCGCGATAATAGCGCGAAATACAGCAACTTGCAACCTGCTTGCCGTTATTGGCTCTGATACACGACCCGAACGGCTGCGTGAAACCGCAAGGCGATAAGGTTTTTCTTGGCTTTTTTTTATTTCCTCTTCATGGTGCTGCTCCCACGGAAGCAGAAATTTGTTAGCGTAGCTCTCCGTGCGGACGGAACACCAGCGGACGAAAGAGACATCCCATGACGATCAAAATCGGTATTAACGGGCTGGGGCGGATTGGACGGTCGGTCGCGCGTGCGATCATCGAGGAGGGGTATGACGACATCACCCTCGTTGCCGCCAATGGCTCCGCGCCCAACGAAACCCATGCACATTTATTGCAGTTTGACTCAGTGCATGGGCGGTTTCAGCATCACATTGCGGTGGATGATAAAGGCCTTGATATGGGCAGGGGGCATATCACCATCACCCATGAGCGCGACCCGAACACTATCGACTGGAACGCGCTTGGGGTTGATCTTGTGCTCGAATGTACGGGTGCGTTTAACAGCAGGGAAGCTGCCAGCATACATCTTGCCCGTGGCGCGCGGCGCGTGCTGATTTCCGCCCCCGCCAGTGATGATTGCCCAACGATTGTGTACGGTGTGAATGACCAAACAGTCACGCCTGAACATACGGTGGTTTCGGTTGGTTCCTGTACCACGAATTGTCTAGCCCCCGTAGCGCAGGCGCTGGATGCTGAATTTGGCATTATCGCCGGTTCCATGACGACCATCCACGCCTATACCAGCGACCAGAATATTCAGGACGGCACGCATAAAGATCTGCGCCGGGCGCGGGCGGCGGCACTCTCCATGGTGCCGACCAAAACCGGCGCGGCAAAAGCGATTGGCCTTGTGCTGCCGCAGCTGGCGGGCAGGCTCAGCGGTTCGGCCATCCGCGTGCCTACCGCCAATGTGTCGCTAGTTGATCTTGTGGTTTCGCTTGCTAAACCCACCACGAAAGAAGCGGTGAATGCGGCGCTGGTGGCGGCTGCCAAAGCGCTGCCGAAGAATGTGATGAAAACCGATACGCGCCCCCTTGTTTCGGTTGATTATGTGCACGATAATGCCAGCGCCATTGTGGATTTGACGGCGACCACCGTCACTGGCGGTGCGCTTGCCCGTGTGGCGGCCTGGTATGATAATGAGTGGGGCTTCAGTTGCCGCATGCTGGATATGGCCAGAAAACTGGCAATGTAGTTCCGGGCGTGGTTGCAATCTGCCGGAATCAGCGTTAGGGAAGTGGCCATGAATGCTCTGGGATTTGATAAACCGGAAGGCCAGACGCGCGTGGTCGTCGCCATGTCGGGCGGGGTGGATTCCTCTGTGGTCGCCGCATTGCTGAAAGACGAGGGCTATGAGGTAATCGGCATCACCTTGCAGCTCTATGACCATGGCGCGGCGCTTGGAAAAAAAGGTGCCTGCTGCGCCGGGCAGGATATACAGGATGCGCGCCGCGTCGCTGAGCGCATCGGCATTCCCCATTACGTGCTCAATTACGAATCAAAATTCAAAGACGCGGTGATGGAGGATTTTGTTGAGACGTATTTAAGCGGTGCTACGCCGGTGCCTTGTGTGCGCTGTAATCAATCCGTGAAGTTTAGGGATCTACTCGCCACCGCGCGCGACCTTGGGGCCGACTGCATGGCGACCGGCCATTATGTGACAAGACGTGTGGGTGCCGATGGGCGGGCAGAGCTTCACCGCGGGGTGGATTGTGAAAAAGACCAGAGCTATTTTTTATTCGCCACCACGCAGGAGCAGATGGAGTTTCTGCGCTTTCCGCTGGGGGGCAAGAGCAAGGCGGAAACCCGTGCGCTGGCAGAGCGTTACGGCCTGCCCACCGCAGACAAGCCCGATAGTCAGGATATCTGCTTTGTACCTACCGGCGGCTATGCAAAGGTGATTGAAAAATTGCGCCCCGGTGCAGCAGAACCGGGGCAGATTCTGCATGTGGATGGCAGAGTGCTGGGCGCGCATGCGGGTATTATTCATTACACAGTCGGTCAGCGTAAGGGGCTGGGCATCGGCGGCGGCGAGCCGCTGTTTGTCGTGCGGCTGGATGCGGAGCAGAATCGCGTAATTGTTGGCCCGAAAGCAGCGCTCGAGCATCAAACATTCTTTGTCAAAGAACTGAACTGGCTGGGGGAAGAATTCCCAGTCGCTCCGCGTGCGGTAACGGTAAAAATGCGCTCGCTTCAGACACCGGTGATGGCGACGATTTCTGATGCATCACCTGCTGGCGCTTCCATCACCCTCGCGGTGCCCTATGCGGGGATTGCGCCGGGTCAGGCCTGTGTGATCTATGCAGGCGACCGTGTGCTGGGCGGTGGCTGGATTACAGCACATCATCGGCAAGCAGCGGTGCGGGTATCGGAAGCAGTTGCTGTGGATGCAGCTTCTCCGCGTGAAACTGCTCTACTTGC
>CANHAG010000223.1 GCA_947458525.1 Rhodospirillaceae bacterium
CTGTCATGCCGTCTTCATGACGGCATCCGGCCTTGCCCATCAGACCAGACCCCGTCATGCGACGGGGTGACACGTATGGCTGGCTTCTCACTCATCGAACTGGCCATTGTGCTAGTTATTCTTGGCCTGCTGGTGGGGGGAATCATGACGGGACAATCCCTCATCCGCGCGGCGGAGCTGCGAAGTGTTAGCACCCAGCTGGGGAATTATCAGGCTGCAGTTACAACCTTCCGCGATAAATATTTTGCCCTCCCCGGCGATATGCGCAACGCTACCGCCTTCTGGGGCGCGGCGCATGCCACACCTGCCACTTGCCGCACCACCTCCAGCAGCACGCAGGCAACATGCGATGGTGACGGAAACGGTCTGATCACTTCAATGGACTCGGGCACCACCTATAGTGAATATTTTCATGCATGGAAGCATCTGGCCAATGCCGGGCTTGTGGAGGGTAATTATACCGGCATCAAATCCTGCACCTATGTTGCATGTTCACAATCGGGAGTAAATGCTCCGACAGGTAAAATGAGTAACTCTGGGTTTTCTTTTGGTTATTATGGTGCAGTCACCAGCACTACGGAGCCGAATTGGTTTGCCGGGCCATATGGGAACTTTCTATTTTTTGGTGGCAATGCAAGTGGCGATATGGCGGGATTGATTCTAAGGCCAGAGGAAATGTGGAATCTGGATACCAAGCTTGATGATGGCATCCCCGCAAGCGGTATTGTGATGATAACCAGGCCTCCCACTAACTGCTATGCCAGTTCGGGTACTACTTATAATCTTGCGAACACCTCGCCAGCCTGTTTCATCATGTATATGCTGCGAATGTGAGGAGATTTTTTTTCAGAAGTTCAGGGAGTTTTTCATGACCCGGCATTCATCAATTACCTTCCGCCTGTCATGCCGTCTTCATGACGGCATCCGAGCCATCTATACCGCGATGCCCAAACCCCGGCATGCGCCGGGGTGACACGTGGTAGGGGATCCCGGTACTGCCTCGCAAACCGGGGTGACGAGCAGAACCTCGCCTCACGCCGCTTTCGTCGCTTCTTCCGCCTCGAACTCAATCACCAGCTGCCCGGCGGTGACGCTGGTGGGCGGGGTGACATGCACGGCTTTCACCTTGGCGTCTGCATCGGCGTAGATGATGTTTTCCATCTTCATCGCTTCAATCACAAAAAGCTGCTGGCCTGCGCGAATCACGTCTCCTGCTGCCACATGCACGGCGGAGATCAGCCCCGCGATAGGCGCTGTCACCTCAAACTGCGACACCACCACCTCGCGCACGGGCATATATTGCGCCAGCTCCGCCACGCGGGGGCTGCGCACATACGCCTTCACTTCCGAACCGGCATAGCTCAGCTGATACCCATCCGCCATCGGGGCAACGCGCACACTTACCGGGCGGCCATTCACCGCGCCCTGGAAGAGCTTGCGCCCAAGCTTCCAGTTGGAGCGGATGACAATCATGCCCTCGTCATAGCTGATATCGTAGCCATATTCCTTCTTCCGCGCATAGACCGAAACCGAGTTCGCGCCGATCGTCACAATCCAGCGCGCGCCGATGGCGGGCTGGCGGCCGGGTAACTGGCCGGAAATCTGGGCGGCACGCTCAATATCGCGTAAACTGCAGAACACCGCCACCGCCATGCAGATTTTCTGCGCTTCGGTGGAAAGTTCGGCACCCGAAAAACCGGCCGGCCATTCCTGCTCGATGAAATTGGTGGAAATATCGGCCTTGCGGAAACGCTCATGCGACAGCACCGCCTGCAGGAAACTGGCATTATGGGCAATGCCCTGAATCACGAAATCGCCTAAATTTTCCACCATCGCATCAATCGCCTGTTCGCGCGTCTGGGCGTGGGTGCAGAGCTTGGCAATCATGGGGTCATAGAACATGCTGACCTCGCCGCCCTCGTAAATCGAGGTATCAAGCACCATGCCCGGCTGCGGCTCCGGCTCCACATATTTTACGATACGCCCGGTCGAGGGTAGAAAGCCGCGCGCCGGGTCTTCCGCATAAATCCGGCTTTCAAACGCCCAGCCATTCGTTTTGATGTCGGCCTGGGTGAAGGGCAGCTTCTCCCCCGCCGCCACGCGGATCATCTGTTCCACAAGGTCAATCCCGGTGACAAGCTCGGTCACCCGGTGCTCCACCTGCAGGCGCGTATTCATTTCAAGGAAGTAAAATTTTCCCGCCTGATCAACGATGAATTCCACCGTTCCGGCAGAAACATACCCCACCTGTCTGGCGAGCGCCACGGACTCCGCCTGCATCTGCTCACGAATCTCAGGCGTGATGAAGGCGCTGGGCGCCTCCTCAATCACTTTCTGGTGGCGGCGCTGAATGGAACATTCCCGCTCGCCCAGCGCTACGACATTGCCATATTTATCCGCCAGCACCTGAATTTCGATATGGCGCGGATTGACGAAGTATTTTTCAATGAACACCCGCGCGTCATTAAAACTCGAGCGCGCTTCGCTTGAGGCGAGCTTCATTCCGTCTTTGAGTTCATCCGCATTGCGCACAATGCGCATGCCCTTGCCCCCGCCCCCGGCAGCCGCTTTGATGATGACCGGATACCCGATTTCCTCGGCGATTTTCAACGCTTCTTTCGGATCCGAAATGGCTTCCAGCACCCCCGGAACTGTCGAGACCCCTGCGGCACGGGCAATTTTTTTGGACTCAATCTTGTCGCCCATGCTGAAAATAGATTCTGGGTTAGGCCCAACCCAGGTGGCGCTGGTGCGCTCTATCACCGCGCGGGCGAAATGTTCTTTTTCCGACAAAAATCCGTAGCCGGGATGCACCGCCTCCGCGCCCGACTGATCAATGGCCGAGATCAGATTATCCACGTTAAGATAGGAGCGGATCGAGGGTGATGGGCCGATATAGACCGCATCATCCGCACTTTTCACGTGCAGGGCGTTAGTGTCGGCTTCCGAGTAAACCGCAATCGTGCGCATGCCGAGGCGCTTGGCCGTCTGCATGATACGAATCGCAATTTCGCCACGGTTGGCGATGAGTAGAGAGTTGAACATAGGAGGGCTTTGTAAAGGACTGAGCGACAGGGGCAAGGGGTTTTTGCGGTACGCACAGAGAGACTCTAAACAACTGATTAGTGGGCACAAGCCTGCGAGCTGGCACGCCTCTCCCCTCGGGAGAGGTCAGATTTGCCTAAACGCTGAAACTGTTTAGACGCACATCCGGGTGAGGGCGTCTCGCCGCAGGAAATTGTTACAAAACTGTCATGAATCCTGTCA
>CANHAG010000224.1 GCA_947458525.1 Rhodospirillaceae bacterium
CCGGCGCAGCGCCACCATCCCCACACTGAATGACGCGCGCGGCGCGATTCTGCTGCAGCTGCAGGACGAAAAACTCAGCAGCTACATCAATAATCTGCTGAGCGCGGCTGAGGTCAGTTATTTCAGCCCGAAGGGTAAGGAACTGCCCTTCAATAAAAAACCAACGCCATTGAAACGTGATGGCGAGTAGCGCACTGCCTGTTTCGCCTCTGGCACCGGCGGCGATGCCTGACTTACCGCCGGTGGCCGGGGTGCGTATTGCGACTGCATCCGCCGGCATTAAAACCCCCGGGCGCACCGACCTCATGCTCATGGTGTTTGACCCCGGCACGGTGGCAGCAGGCGTGTTTACCAATTCCCTCACCCCTTCTGCGCCGGTGGATTGGTGCCGGGCGCAGCTGCCAGCACATCAGGCGCGGGCACTGCTTGTCAATTCCGGCAATGCCAATGCCTTTACCGGCGCACGCGGGGTGGCGAGCGTTACCCGCTCTGTGGCGTCAGTGGCCGAAATGCTCAGGTGCGATGTTTCGGCTGTGTATGTAGCCTCCACCGGCGTGATTGGCGAACCGCTTGCGGATGCAAAAATCACCGCCGCATTACCCGGTATGCCCGCATCACTCGATGCCGGGGCATGGCACCCTGCCGCGCGCGCCATCATGACGACGGATACGTTCCCCAAAGCCGCGACGCGCGAAATTATGCTCAGTGACGGCGTGGTGCGGCTTAACGGCATTGCCAAAGGCTCCGGCATGATTGCGCCCGACATGGCCACCATGCTCAGCTTCATCGCGACAGACGCACCAATTGCTGCACCGTTGCTGCAGCAGATGCTGCAGCAAAGCTGCAACAAAAGCTTCAACTGCATGACGGTGGATGGCGACACTTCCACCAGTGATAGCCTGATGCTGTTTGCCACCGGCAAAGCGCCCGTGGCCGCTATCACCGCTATGCACGACCCGCGCGCGGCAGTGGTTCAGGCGGCGCTTGATTCCCTGATGATCGAGCTGGCGCAGCTTGTCGCAAAAGATGGTGAGGGGGCTCAGAAATTTATCACGGTCGAGGTGACCGGCGCGAAAAGCGATGCGGCGGCCAGACGCATCGCGCTCAGCATTGCCAATTCGCCACTGGTTAAAACCGCGATTGCGGGGGAAGACGCCAACTGGGGGCGTATTGTGATGGCGGTCGGCAAAAGCGGTGAGGAAGTGGATCGTGACCGGCTGGCAATCGCGATTGGCGGGGTCACGATTGCAAAAGATGGCGAGCGCGTGGCGGCCTATGACGAAGCGCCTGTTGCCGCCCATATGCAGGGGCGGGAGATTCACCTTGCTGCCGATATTGGGCTGGGCAGTGGCAAGGCGACGGTCTGGACGTGTGATTTGACACACGGCTATATTTCCATCAATGCGGATTATAGATCGTAAGGCGCATCGCAGATGAAAAACATTGTCACCGTTGTGGCGGCGGCGCTTATTGACCCTGATGGGCGGGTATTGCTGGCACAGCGCCCTGAGGGCAAAGCCATGGCGGGATTATGGGAATTTCCGGGCGGCAAGCTGGAGCCGGGGGAAACGCCAGAGGCCGCGCTCATCCGCGAAATGCGCGAAGAATTAGGGATTGAACTCTGCGCGCATTGTTTCGCGCCCCTTACCTTCGTAAGCCATGAATATGAGGCATTTCATCTTGTCATGCTGCTTTACATCGCCCGCCGGTGGGAGGGGATTCCAACCGCGACGGAACACGCACAGCTTATCTGGAAATATCCGCGCGACATGCGCGCCCTACCCATGCCCCCGGCGGATCTTCCGCTCATCGCCGCGCTGGAGGCAAGTGTTAACAAATACTAGGCGGCATCGCTCGATGTTGCGGCCGCATCTTCCAGCATTTTTTTCGCTTTGGGTGATAATTGAATATGCAGCTCGCGCAGCTGTTTTTCCGTCACCGTATTCGGCGCATGCATCAATAAATCCTGCGCCTGCTGATTCATCGGGAAACAAATCACCTCACGGATATTGGGCTCATTGGCCAGCAGCATCACGATACGGTCAACCCCCGGTGCAAGCCCGCCATGGGGCGGTGCACCGTAATGGAAAGCGCGGAAGAGCGCGCCAAATTTATTCTCCACATCCGCCCGGCTATAGCCCGCGATTTCAAACGCCTTGACCATCAGCTCGGGCTTGTGATTGCGAATCGCGCCGGAGGATAGCTCCACCCCGTTACAGACAATATCATATTGATAGGCGCGCAGTGCGAGCAGTTTTTCGGTATCTCCCTCCGCTTGTTGCAGTGCAGCAATTCCCCCTTGCGGCATCGAGAAGGGATTATGCGAGAAGTCGATTTTCTTCTCCTCCTCATTCCATTCAAAATAGGGGAAATCCACCACCCAGCAGAATTTGAAGACACTCTGGTCGATGAGGTTCAGCTGCTCACCCAGATGGGTGCGTACTCTACCGGCGATAGTCGCGGCCTCATTCGCGGTGCCGGAGCTGAAAAATACCGCATCACCATTGCTCAGACCCAGCCGCGTTTTGAGCGCGGCGGTTTTGTCGGGGCTTAAAAACTTCGCAATCGGCCCCTTGCCTGCGCCCTCAGCGTCAAACCCGATATAGGCGAGCCCCTTCGCACCGTGCGACTTGGCAAACTCAATCATGCTGTCGAAGAAGCTGCGCGGTTTGTCGCAACAGCCCGGTGCGGGAATGGCGCGAATCACCCCGCCTGATTTTAATACGGCACTGAAAATCGCAAATTCCGATCCCGCCCAGATATCGCTGACATCCCTGATCTTCAGGGGATTTCTTAGATCCGGCTTGTCGGAGCCGTAGGTCAGCATCGCGTCATCATAGGCGATATGGGGAAAATCCGGGTCGACTTTTTTGCCATCCGCGAACTCTTCAAATACGTCGCGCAGCACCGGCTCAATCGCAGCGAACACGTCTGCCTGAGTTACGAAGCTCATCTCAATATCGAGCTGGTAGAACTCGCCGGGCGAACGGTCGGCGCGCGCATCTTCGTCGCGGAAGCAGGGCGCAATCTGGAAATACCGATCAAAGCCTGAGACCATGAGCAGCTGCTTGAACATCTGCGGGGCTTGCGGCAGGGCATAAAACTGGCCGGGATGGACACGCGAGGGCACCAGATAATCGCGCGCGCCTTCGGGTGAGCTGGCCGTGAGAATGGGGGTTTGAAATTCCTGAAACCCGGCCGCAATCATTCGCCGCCTGATGGAGGCGATGACATTGCTGCGCA
>CANHAG010000225.1 GCA_947458525.1 Rhodospirillaceae bacterium
AGGGTTTCCACTTTATCGACAAATTCGCAGCCGCCATAATAACGTTTACCGGGATATCCTTCAGCATATTTATTGGTGAGCACGGAGCCCTGCGCATCCAGCACCGCGCGGGAGACGATATTTTCTGAGGCGATGAGTTCGATCTCATGCTGCTGGCGCGCCAGCTCTTCCTGCATCGCTGCGAAAATATCGCGGTCGGATGCGGCGAGATCGGCGGTGAAAAAACTATGGGTCATGTCTTCCTCGTGTTTGCATGCGGTGTTGGTCATCTTCAATTCCTTTTGTCACATTCGTGGATGGTGCGTTCAAAGCATTGCCGGCCTGCGGTGAAGCCTTCTGCCCAGCGTAAGCCTAAGTCGTAATCCAATTTATAGTACGCTCGTTGCTTCCGCACTTCGTCCCAGCTAGTATTGAAATTGGCACATATCTTATAATAGATTCCATTAGCCGAATAGGAATAACGCTCGCCGATTTTGGAATCGAACCCACCGCCAAAATAGCAAAAGCCAACGCATGAGGAGCGGTCAGTGTAGGCGCGATTGAGCTCATTTACATCAAGTGATGAGGCAGGTCTACCATTATGCGTGTATAAATTACTCAGGGCGCAATGCAGGCGCTTAAGCTCCCTCAGCGTATCATAATCACTCGCTATTTTCCGATTATAAGAGGGTGAGCCGGCGAGAAAAAAACCGTACAAAACCACACTCACAAGCCCTATAATCACGCCATAAAAAATGATTTTCTGCATCCATCAGGCCTTCTTTTCGTAGGCCACTATTTCCGGTTTGAAATAGAAATAGATGGCTATGGAAACTGTAGAGAGAATCCCTATTTTTATGATGAACCGCAAACTCAACTCACCGCTTATGAAATAGTAAATGAAGAAGATGGTGTTACACAGCATAAAAATCGCTGCGACGAATAACGTCAGGCTCAGTAATTTAAGATGCGTGCCATGGATGAACTGACCGCTTGTCCGCATTGCTCTTTGCAGTGCACGATTACTTAGATAGACAAGCGGCACGCTAGCGATGATTACCGCCAGATAGGATCGAATTTGATCTCCGAGCGCTCCTACGGAAGAAGAGTAATAAAAACCAGCCATTTCTCCCCTGCCATCCGGCAAGTGGTAATCGAGGAAAGTGAATAGGATCGCTGCCGCCGAATACATGCTTATGTACAAAACGACAAAGTAGAACAGGCTCAGCGTAGTCAATCTAGGCGATGCGTAGAGCGTGGGTTTGGGGATCGGCACGGGAAATGACGCAGTGTGATATTTGTCCCAGAAGGAAACGAGCTGCTCCTCCGGCCAGCCTGCGGCGCGCAGCGCGGCAGTTATTTCGTCGCGGTTTTTACCAAGACGCATGGCATCCTTTACAAAGTCAATCAACACCGTAGACATGCGTAACCTCCCCCTATCCTAATTTTTTCACCCGCGCGGTATGTCGGCCGCCTTCAAAATCCGTAGTCAGAAACCGCCGCACGCATTCTTTTGCCTCTTCCACCCCCATCAAACGCGCGCCAAGCGCCAGCACATTAGCGTCATTATGGCGACGCGCCAGTTCCGCCTGAAGCCCGGTATGGCACAGTGCTGCGCGCACGCCCGGGGCGCGGTTGGCGGCAATTGAAATACCAATGCCCGAGCCGCAAATCCCAATCCCGAATTTTGCTTCACCTGTAGCGATTTTTTCTGCAAGCGCCTTGCCATAATCCGGGTAATCGACCGCCGCCGCATCATCCGTACCAAGATTCATCACCTCAAACCCTGCCGCAGCAATCTCAGGTAAGAGTGCCGCTTTAAGCGTCACCCCTGCATGGTCATTGGCAACCGCGACTAATTGTGGCATGCTCTGGTTTCGCCTTGGGTTTTCCTACCACCGGTAGTAGTAGCAGGGTAACCCGGTCATGCCACGAGACTGTGGATAACGCAAGCGATAATCAGGATTTTGGGCGCGTTTCCTGATTCTGTCTGGCGCCTATGCCCGCTGCTATTGATTTACAACCCTTCCTGAGTTTTGCTGCTGTTTTTGCGCTTATGCTCGGCGCGGCGGTGGGTTCCTTTATCACCCTCATCACCTACCGCCTGCCGCGGGAAGAGAAGATCGGGCTTACCCGCTCCCGATGCCCTTCCTGCAAGGCGACCCTCACCCCGCGCGATCTCATCCCCATCTTCTCGTGGCTCATGGGGCGTGGCACATGCCGCCATTGCAAAACCCCCATCAGCATACGTTATCCGCTGACGGAACTGGCGACCGGATTAGGTACAGCGGCGATTTTACTCTGGCAGGGCGAACTCTCCGCAGTTTCTATCGCGCTTATCGGATTCTGGTGGGTGGCGGTGGCAATGGTGGTCACCGATCTTGAACATTATCTGCTGCTCGATGAATGCCAGATCGCACTCGCATTGTTCGGATTGCTTTATGGCTGGGCAACCGGCGCAGATCTGACCGACACACTTGTCGCCGTGCTGGTGGGCGGCGTGGGGAGCGCTGGTATTAAATACATATTTCTTGCAGTTACCGGGCGCGACGGGCTTGGCTGGGGTGATGTAAAGCTTTTTGCTGTTGCGGGGATATGGCTTGGCCATGCGCTGGGGTTCATTCCGCTACTGGTTTTTTCAGGGCTGCTTGGTGTGGTGATGAGCCTTGTGTGGCGGATAGCAGGAGGCGGAAAATTTTTTCCCTTCGGCCCCGCCATTCTCGCGGCACTCGCCGTGCTGATTTTTTATTCTCCCGCCACCGCGACATTCTGGCAACTATATGGTGAAAATCTGAGCCGGCTTTTCTCTCTTTAACGCGCTTTGAATTGCACGCGCCGCGGAATCCGTTACTCGTAGATGCGGTGGTTCTGCACCAGAGAAACAACAAGCGATAGTAGTTCAAGCGTCGTTTCAGAGGATGATGATGCGTTTTTCCGCGTTAGTAAGTCTGCTTGTATCTTCCCTTGTGCTTACGGCTTGTCTGCCGAGCGATGAGTTCGATGGTTTCCGCCTGAACGATCCTTATGACCGGGCGCAGAACCTGAAGCGCAAAGATTACCGGAATATCGCTCAGCCCGATCTGACAAAAGAAAATCCGGGTCAGTTGCGCACTGGCGAGCCGCCGGTTCCTGATCTTGCGCAGATTCTGGCTGCCCCCCGCCCGCCGAAAATTAACGAGACCAAGCTGGTTTCCATCGCCGTGACCGATGATGTTCCGCTGCGGGATGTACTGGTTGAACTCTCGCGGCTGGCGAATGTGGA
>CANHAG010000226.1 GCA_947458525.1 Rhodospirillaceae bacterium
GCCGGGAAATGCCTGCGCGCGCATTCTGGTGCGCACGGCGCCCGGGTCAATCAGATTGGCGCGGATGGCGGTCTGGCTGTTTTCGGCCGCGTAGGTAAGGGTGAGATGTTCGAGGGCCGCCTTGCTTGCCGCATAAGGCCCCCAGTAGGCGAGCGCAGCAGCGGCCGCGCCACTCGTCACCATAATGACGCGCCCGGCATCCGACTTGCGCAGGAGCGGATCAAGCGCGCGCAGCAGCCGGTAATTGGCAGTGACATTGACGCGGAACAGATCTTCAAACTCCGCCGGGCTGGCATGGGCAAGGGGCGAGAGGGAGCCAAGCATCGCAGCATTGCCCACCAGAATATCAAGCCGCCCGTGGCGGCGGTAAATTTCGGCGCCGAGCGCGTCGATTTTCTCGCCCTGACGCAGATCGAGCGGCACAATAGTGGCAGGGTTGCTGAAGCCGCGAATGGCGTCATCCACCTCCTCCAGCCCGCCCACCGTGCGGGCGGTGAGAATCACCTGCGCGCCCTCGGCCGCAAAGCGTTTGGCAACGGCCGCACCAATGCCGCGCGAGGCGCCGGTGATGAGGGCGATTTTTCCGGCCAGTTGCATCAGGCGACATCCCGCACAAAAAGATCCGGCTGTTTGCCATGCATGCCATGATCCGCATCGGTGAGCGCAATGGGGTAGTCGCCGGTGAAGCAGGCATCGCAATAGCGCGGGGCGGCGGGGTCGCGCCGCGCTTCGCCCACCGCGCGGTAAAGACCGTCGAGCGAGAGGAAGGCGAGGCTGTCAACGCCAATCAACTGTGCCATTTCCTCAACCGTATGGTTGGCGGCCATGAGCTCGGAGCGTTCCGGCGTATCCACGCCATAAAAACAGGAATCGGTGGTGGGGGGGCTCGCAATCCGCATATGCACTTCGCGCGCGCCCGCATCGCGCAGCATGGCGACGATTTTTTTGCTCGTGGTGCCGCGCACAATCGAATCATCCACCAGCACGATACGCTTGCCGGCGATGATGGAGGTGTTGGGATTATGTTTGAGTTTTACGCCAAGATTTCGCACCTGATCGGTCGGCTCAATAAAGGTGCGGCCAACATAATGGTTGCGGATGATACCCAGCTCAAACGGAATGCCCGAGGCTTCGGCATAACCCAGCGCACCCGGCACGCCCGAGTCGGGCACGGGAATGACCAGATCCGCCTTCACATGTTTTTCCTTGGCCAGCTCCGCGCCGATATGTTTACGCATCTGATACACATTTTTATGTTCGATAAGACTATCGGGGCGGGCGAAATAAATATACTCAAAGATGCAGAAACGCTGGGGTTGCGGGGGGAAGGGAAAGAGGCTTTCAACGCTCCCATCGCGGATGATGATCATCTCGCCCGGCGCAATATCGCGCTCATACCGCGCGCCGATAATATCCAGCGCACAGGTTTCAGAGGTGAGAATCCATGCATCGCCAAGCCGCCCCAGAATCAGCGGCCGCACCCCATGCGGGTCGCGCGCGCCGATGAGCGCGCCCTGCGTCAGCATGACGAGGGAATAAGCCCCTTCCACCTGCTTTAATGCCTCGATGATCCGGTCTTCTGCCGTGACACCGCTGGCGAGTGCGACGAGATGGATGATGACCTCGGTATCGCTTGTCGATTGAAACAGCGATCCGCGCTGAATCAGTTCTTTCTTGAGCGTCAGCGCGTTGGTAAGATTGCCGTTATGCGCCACACCAAACCCGCCGATGGAAAGCTCGGCAAAAAACGGCTGCACATTGCGCAGCAAGGTTTCACCCGTCGTGGAATAGCGGTTATGGCCAATCGCCCGGTCACCCGGCAGCCGCGCAATGACGGGGGCGGAATTGAAATTATCTCCCACCAGCCCGAGCGCGCGGTGGTGGCGGAACGAGCCCGCGTGACAGGTGAGGATGCCTGCCGCTTCCTGCCCGCGGTGCTGCAGCGCATGAAGCCCGAGCGCGGTATGGGCGGCGGCATCGCTTGAGCCAAAAATGCCAAACACCCCGCATTCATCATGAAATTTATCGAACATGCGGCTCCTTTACCCGGCGGCACCCGCCATTTCTCTGGCGAGCTATAATCGCCCCGGCGGCTTACTACAACAGCAAACTGGGCATATTGCGTAGCTTCATCGCCCGCTACTCCTCCGTCACGGCGCCGCGCAGTTCGTCCATGGTTGGCCAGGGTTCTTCTTCCGTTTCCGGTATGTCAGAATCGGGGCTCTCATATTCCCCGGCGGGGGGCGTGGGGTTTTTAAGCATGTCTTCGGCCGGCCAGTCGCCACTATTTTCTTCTGCACCTGATGGCAGCATTTCGGGTGCCGCCGCAGCTCCGACTCCTTTGTTTTTCAGCGCCATGAGGTCACTCAAATAATCGGGCGCAAGGGCGGCAAGCCAGATGGCGCCGCGCTCCACATAAGGCGCGGTGAGTGAGGATTCAAGCCATTCCGGCGGAGTATCCTTCGGCACCGCGATGCCGATAGCAAGATAGGCAATCACCACCAGTAATGCGCCGCGCAGCAGGCCGAACCCAAGCCCGAGAATATTATCAATCGACCCCGCTTCGGCTCCCGTTTTGAGATATTTACCAAGCAGCCGAGTCAAAAATGCAAGGGCAATAAAGGCCGCAATAAACGTGCCGATCGAGGCCAGACCGCTGGCGGCGACCGAGCTTTGAACGTGGGTTTTCATCCATTCCGCCACACTTGGGAAAGCGTAAAGCGTAATAATTCCCGCCCCGATCCAGGTGCCAAGCGAAATAAATTCGCGCAGGAATCCACGAAAGAGCGAGAGCAGTGCCGAAACGGCGATCACCCCGATGACAATCGCATCGAACATATTGATGTTGGTTTCAACCATGGCGTTACTTTTCCTCCCGTGGTGATGCCCGATACTCCCTCCCCCGCAGGGGGAGGGTGGGGGTGGGGGCATTAGGTGTCATGGGGTTACCGTATAACGCCCCCCTCCCATCCTCCCCCCTGTGGGGGGAGGGGAAGCGCGCCCCGGCCATCTGGGGTGCTGATAAAAATAACTGAACCATACTCACAGCTCCCGCAAGTAATGTACGAGGTCTTCTACATGGGCAAGTGGGCGGTTGCCAAGTGAAATGCCGCGCGCAGCGGCGGCCGGAATCAGTGCCTTGGTAAAGCCCAGTTTCTCGGCTTCTTTCAGCCGCGCATCTATGCGTGAGACACTGCGGATTTCTCCCGTGAGGCCAATTTCCCCCA
>CANHAG010000227.1 GCA_947458525.1 Rhodospirillaceae bacterium
GGTCACAGGCATTGCCTATAGCCGCGACGAAGCGCGGATCACACTCACCAACGTGGAAAACCGCCCGGGCGTTTCGGCCGGGCTTTTTGGCCCGCTGGCAGATGCAGGAATTAACGTGGATATGATCGTGCAGAACGTGGCCGAAGGCGGCAAGCAGACGGATATCACCTTCACGGTGGGCAAGACAGATCTGGCGCGGGCGCTTGAGATTGTGAAGACAGATAAGCGCGTGCCCACCTATGACCGTGTGCATTCGGATGCGGCGGTGGCCAAAGTCTCTGTCATCGGGGTGGGGATGCGATCACATGCCGGGGTGGCGGCCGAGATGTTCCGCACACTCGCCGATAAGAATATCAATATCATTGTGATTTCCACCTCCGAAATCAAAACCTCGGTCTTGATTGATGAGAGCTATCTCGAGCTGGCGCTGCGCGCCCTGCATACAGCCTATGGTCTCGATGCGGAAGAGGAGAAAAACTGATGGCAGCCTCCCTGAAAGAACTTTGGCAGCGCGGCTCGGAATTTCTTGGGTGCACCCACGCTATCATGGGCGGGGCGATGAGCTGGGTCAGCGAGCGCAACCTTGTCTCCGCGCTTTCGAATGCCGGGGCCTTCGGCGTGATTGCGGCCAGCTCCATGCCGCCGGAACTGCTCGATAAGGAAATTAAAGCAACCCGGGCATTGACGCAAAAACCCTTCGGCGTGAACCTTATTCTCATGCATCCGCAGCTTGACCAGCTGGTGGAGGTATGTCTGGCCAATCACGTAAGCCATGTGGTGCTGGCGGGGGGTATTCCCAAATCCCAGACGGTGGCGCGGTTAAAAGAGGGCGGGGCGAAAGTAATCGCCTTTGCCCCTACCGCAACGATTGGCAGAAAACTCATCAAAATGGGGGTAGATGCGCTGGTGATTGAAGGGATGGAGGCAGGCGGGCATATCGGCCCCGTATCGACCTCCGTTTTGGCGCAGGAAATTCTGCCGGTAATTCGTGACGTACCGGTGTTTGTGGCAGGCGGTATCGGCCGGGGCGAGGCGATCGTGGCGTATCTCGAAATGGGTGCCTCCGGTGTGCAGCTTGGCACGCGGTTTGTCTGCGCGAATGAGTCCATCGCCCACCCGAATTTCAAACAGGCCTTTATCAAAGCCAGTGCGCGGGATGCGGTGCCCTCGGTGCAATATCACCCGGATTTTCCCGTCATCCCCGTGCGGGCAATCGCCAATAAGGCATCCGAAGATTTTATGCGATTTCAGAAAGAGACGGTAGAAAAGGTCTTTGCCGGCGACATGGCAAAGGAGGCAGGCCAGCTGGCGATTGAGCATTTCTGGGCCGGTGCCCTGCGTAAGGCTGTGATTGATGGGGATATTGAGCGCGGGTCACTCATGGCCGGCCAGAGTGTGGGAATGGTGCAGCGCACGCAAACTATACAAGAAATCATTGACGAGCTGGTGGGTCAGGCGGCATTATACCTTTCGGATAAGCACGCCGCTTAAACGCTTTTGTTGCACTGCAAAAAAATCAGGCGTGTGCTCACCCTAACCTCAGGCCCGGCATGGCGCATGTAATCCCTATGGAGTCCGCTTCTTCGGCGCTGCAATCGCCGATTATTCTGCTGCGTAAAGTGCGGGACGTGATGACCGCACCCTCCGGCTCCACGCAGGAAAAACTTGATACATTGGTGCGCGTGATTGCCGAAGCGCTCTCGGCCGAAGTCTGCTCGCTTTACGTCACCCGCCCGGGCGATGTGCTCGAGCTTTTCGCCAGCCACGGGCTCAAGCAAACCTCGGTGCATGTGACCCGCCTGCGGGTGGGAGAAGGGCTGGTTGGGGAAGTGGCGGCAAGCGCCCTTGACCTTAACCTTGCCGAGCCGCAGCTTCACCCCAAATTCGTCTACCGGCCGGAGACGGGAGAGGAACTTTACCATTCCTTCGTAGGTGTGCCGCTCCTTCATAGCCATAAAGTGGTGGGCGTACTCGTCATTCAGGGGAAAACCTCACGCAGTTTTTCGGAGGATCTGGTCGAGATTCTGCATACGGTGGCGATGGTGATTGCTGAGCTTGCCATCGGCACCAAGATTGTGGATGTATTTGAGATTGCGGGGCAGGATCACCCCTCGCTGCAATCGCAGCAGCTTACGGGGGTGACACTTTCCGCAGGCATCGCCAAAGCCCCCATCGTGCTGCACCGGCCGAAAATTGAGATCACCACCCTCATCAGCGACGCGCCGGAGGAAGAAGAAAAACGCCTGAACGCCGCGCTTTATAATCTGCAGCAATCGGTGGATGCACTCATCAGCTCGGCGGGTATCGAGGAAGGCTCCGCCCAGCAGGAAATTCTCGAAAGCTACCGTATGTTCAGTCAGGATCGCGGCTGGATTGACCGTATCAGCGAGGCGATCCGCTCCGGCCTCACCGCCGAAGCCGCAGTGCGTAAAGTGCAGGAGGAAATGCACGCGCGGTTAAGCCAGATTTCTTCGGCCTATATTCAAGAGCGGGTGCATGATCTTGAAGACCTCTCCCAGCGCCTGCTGTATCATCTGGCGGGGATGGAGCCGAGCGCCGCCCATACCGAACTACCGCCGGAATTTATTCTTGTCGCCGAAACACTCGGGCCGGCGGAGCTGCTCGAATATAATGCCCAGCAACTGAAAGGAATTATCGTCGCCCATGGCTCGGTGACGGCGCATGTGGCGATTATCGCGCGCATGATGGATGTGCCGATGATCGGCCGCATTCCGGATATTCTGCAGATGGTGCAGCAGGGCGATCTGGCGATTATTCAGGGCGAGCAGGGCATGGTTTATATCCGCCCGCCGGAAGATGTGCTTGAGGAGGTGGATCACGATATCCGCGCCCGGGCGGCGCAATATGCGGTTTATGCGGCGGATCGGGAATTGCCGGTCGTGACCAGAGACGGGGTGAAAATCTCGCTCAACATCAATGTCGGGCTGTATGTGGATGCGCAGCAAGTCGCCGGCGCGGATGTGGACGGGATTGGCCTCTTCCGCACCGAGCTGCCCTACCTTGCGAGCGCCGATATGCCGGGGGTGGAAGATCAGGAACGTATCTATAAAGACGCGTTTGAAAAGGCGCGCGGCAAGCCGATTATTTTCCGCTCTTTCGATATCGGGGGCGACAAGCAGGTGCCCTATATTCAGGTGGAGGAAGAGGAAAACCCCGCCATGGGCTGGCGTGCCACCCGCATCGGGCTGGA
>CANHAG010000228.1 GCA_947458525.1 Rhodospirillaceae bacterium
CCCGCCGCTCAGGCAACTTCGCATCCGGCGGACGGATATATAGCGGCATGGCCTGAGCAAGCGGAGTCTGCTCAAGCAGCGGTGCAATGCGGCAGAGTGTGGCCGCATCCAGCGGCTCACTATCTGATTTCACGCCCGCGAGCGCTATATTCCCAACCATCTTTTTATGGGTGAGTGTCAGCGCTTCGGGGGCACGCAGCCCTATCGCCGCTTCCGCTTCCGGCCTGCCATTCACCCAGCGGAAAGGCTGGTGAAACAGCTCGCCCTTGCCTGCATTCAGCACCACGTCGCATGCGCTTTGCGTCTGCCACGCATAGGCCTCAGGCGTGGTGAGGGTGCGTAAGCGCGCGCCCGAAGCCAGCGCCAGCCCATGCGCCGCCGCCAGCGCCACCCGAAGGCTCGTGAAACTACCCGGCCCGCGCGTGGTCACTATCGCCGTCAGATCGCGATACTCCATCCCTGCGGCCTGCATCAGCTCTTCTATCACGGCAACAAGCATGGCCGATTGTCTGCCGCTTTCCAGCGTGCGCACGCGCACATCATCCCCCACGGCAAGCGCCACCGAACCGGCACCGCTGCTGCAATCAAACGCAAGTATTGCAAGTGGACTCACGAATTTCTTGTGTGTGAAAGGGTTGAACGAATCAGGGCTATAGGCTTTCATATCTTCTTTATAAAACACCAAAAGGTTAAAATGATAAAATTTTAAAACCGCACTTGCACTGCGTACGGCGCTGGAGTATGAGGTCATACCCTTGCGTTGTACGCAAGGGCGCAGAAGATACGCAGGGGGCATTCGCCCCCAGGCGCTGCGGGAAGCAAACGCAGAAGCAGCTACTGTGCTATGTGCTGAACGCGCGTCACTAAAATCATCTGCATGCTGGTCTGCTTGCTGGTGACGCGGGGTGGCTTAAGCCCTCCGAAGCTCCGAAGGAGCAAGAGGGGGAAGCAGCCCGGTTCTGTTTTGTTTGGTGACGCGGGGTGGAGCAGCCCGGTAGCTCGTTAGGCTCATAACCTAAAGGTCGTCGGTTCAAATCCGGCCCCCGCAACCAACCAAAGAGCCACTTTCCGAGGGTTCGAAGATTTTAAGAAAAGGTGGCGTTGCTACCCCGTTGCTACCTTGAGGGCTTCTTTTCTTTGTTCCTCGAAAGCTATCTCTTCCCGCATAACGTAGATCAATTTGCGAAATGCATCTTCTGCGACGCTT
This sequence comes from Rhodospirillaceae bacterium, assembly GCA_947458525.1. GTDB lineage: Bacteria > Pseudomonadota > Alphaproteobacteria > Rickettsiales > UBA3002 > JAFLDD01. Next base: position 1,208 of record CANHAG010000228.1, read on the forward strand.
AAATCTATTTTGATTGGTTCGCGATCATGTGGGAGGGGCTGGCCTAATAGTTCCCAAATGAGTGTTTCAGCCAAACCCATCTCTTCGACATTTCGAGTGCGATGTATCTCCCATTCATTCCAAGGCCATTCTCGCCCTTCTGAAGCCATTCCAATACCAACTAATCCGGGCTTACGGGGGTGGGTTAGTAAGTGGATTGCACCTGCACCTATCTTTTTTCTGATTTTCTCTGGGCTACTTTCGCCTATGCCGCATTTAGGACAACCTTCGCCTTCCGCTACAGCCATTGCTCGTGTTCGCCATTCATGGCCATTGGCACAACGGAAGTTCGCTTTGCCACTTACCATACTCTTCACGTAACCCTGAAGAGTAATGTCGCGGCCTTCGAGCCTTCTTCTCATGGATGCGGTGTATTCATAAACCCAATCTGGAAACTGAGCTAATGCTGGGTCTGGCCGAACACCTGCTTGCTTAGCGGCCTCCAGGCCTCTTTGCACATCCTCCCAGTACATTTTTTCGACTTCAACACCGCCTCGGAAGGGAATATCAGCAACGGGCGTATTTCCCCAAAATGCGCGCTCAGCCCAATATGGATCAGGGACGGCGTGATACTCTTTTAATTCCCACTTCTGACCGGTTTCTTTGACGATACGACCCGCTGCTTTAGTAAAGTCGCTATTGTGCTGAGCCAATCGCCGCACTGGTTCACGGATAGTAACGCCTATCTTATAAAGATTGGGGTCAGAAGGGTGCGTTAACACGTAGATATGGCCAGCGTTGACTTTCCAAAGCGCCACTGCCACCTCCGGCAGATAGAATTATCACAGCAAAACACTGCAACTCTTGATAAATTTAGCAAGCTAATAATTGGCTTCCCAAAAATTAGCAATCTGGTACTATTCAGGTGACCCTGTTGTCCGTGAAGTCCCAAGTTCCACTTAGGATAAACCTTTTGGTATAGCGGCGATGGGGTCAACCTCTCTTCGATGCAACCGAATCCATTTCGTACTCTCTTGGCGAGAATATCCAGTGCCTGTACTGGTGCTTCCACAAGGAGGGATGCCCCTGTTTTAGTGCAGTGGTGACGCCGATGTTGAAGCGCGGATAGATTTCCTCGATACGTGCATAAATGTGCTTATAGAGTTTTTCTTTTGCTATGGTTCGTTTGCCTCGGCGGCGCTGCCCTTTGGGCTTTTCTTTATGCATATCATTGAGGCGGAATTGCATAGCGCCCAATACCACATCCAAACACTGCATCAGCACATGATCCGCCGAATCAACTTCAGCGATGTTATCATCGCGAACAAAAATGCCATTATTTCTGAACTGAGGCTGTTTGCTCAAGGCGCCGATATACGATTTGAACCTGACACTCTTTTCGCGCGTATCAGGTAAGCGATCAAAGTGTAGGCGCAAACCTACCCGCTCTATATCTTTCGGTTTTGGGAAATATGGCAGTCCAAATGCATGTTTAATAAACTGGTAATACAGCAAGAAATACTCATGTTCGCGCTGGTATGGATCAAGCTGTGTCACAGCCACGCGAGCATTTTGCGTGCACATGATTCTGACTTTCAGTTTATTCGCTTTGATGAAATCAAAAAATACATCCATCAATGCCAAGTATTTTGATAGATAGTTTTCAGTAACCCGCTGCCATTTTATCTCGTTGTTCAGGTGAAGTTCGGCCTTCTTGTTGTTTAACGCCGTATTCACCGTTTCCTGATTGCGTGAGCTAACCAACACGCCACCATAAAAGTTCGAATAGAATCGTCCCCGTGTAATTGACTCATCGCAGTAAATGATTAGCTCGTAACTCTGACCTGCTCCCCGTAAACTGAGTCAGTTTCAGGTAGAGTCTGTAACCCTAATGGCCCTAGGATGGGGCGAGGAGCAGACCATGAAGAAGCGTTTCAGTGAAGAGCAGATCATCGCGGTGTTGAAGGAGCAGGAAGCGAACGGAAA
>CANHAG010000229.1 GCA_947458525.1 Rhodospirillaceae bacterium
GTGAGGGTGAAGCTGATACTCCCGCGCCTGCCGATTTTCACCATCTCGCCCAGAACTCGCGGATTGGTCGGCTCGCCCACCAGACAGACATCAATGACCTCACCGCGATCTTTGAGCCATGCGAGCATTTTGCGCGTGCCATTCACCGCCACACCCTCTTCATCCTGAGTGATAAGCAATGAAATCGAGCCTTGCAGCGAAGCGTCTATGGGTACGCCGCGTAGGCCGGAGGCCGAGCCGCGAGCGGAGCGAAGCGAGGGGGTGTGGGCGGCATCTTTGATGCCCCCACCGTCGCGCAGCGACATTAAATACTCCCCCACCGCCACCATAAACGCGGCAATCGCGCCCTTCATATCTTCCGCACCACGGCCATAAAGCTCGCTGCCACGAATTTCGGCGGCAAAAGGGGGGCTCGTCCAGCGTGCTTCATCGCCCGGCGGCACCACATCCGTATGCCCGGCAAAACAGAAATTAGGCGCGGCGGTACCATAGCGCAGATAGAGATTTTCAACCGGGTCAAACCCTTCCTCATGAAAAGTATGACGATGGGCTACAAAGCCCAGCGGCACCAGAAATTCCTCAATCACCTCAAACACGCCCGCCGTATTCGGCGTGACACTCGGGCAGCGAATCAGGGCTTGCGCCAGTTGGGTGACATTCATCATTCAAATAAATCCGCATGGGTTCCGGTGGCAATTAAACGCACCGACGTATCGGTCAAAAGATAGATGAGCAGCCAGTCGGACTCAATATGGCACTCGCGGTGATATATCCAGTTTCCCGTCAGCGGATGATCGCAGTAGCGCGAAGGTAACGGCTCACCCTCACGTAGATAATTAACCACCAGTTGCAACTTGGCCGTATCTTTTCCTCGCTTCTTGATGCGTTTCAGATCACGCTTGAAGCGCGTCGCGTTATCGACATGGCGTGCCATTATTTCTGCGCCAGAATTTCTTCAATGAGATTATCAGGATTTTTGACGCGGTGGAGATTACGCCCAAGCTCGGCGTCCCGCATCGCTTTACGCAGGCCTTTATTAGGCACTTTTGCCTCAAACGGAATGCCCTTATGCAGCTTGATACTGCTATAATACATCGAGATCGCCTCCGAGGCGGAAAGGCCGATTTTCGCCAGAATCGCCTCGACATCTTTTTTGAGTTTCGGCTCAATGCGCGCTTGTACGGTAGCTGTTTTCATAAGAATCTCCTCTGTATCGTGAGTGTATTACATACGTAATACATTGTCAATCACGCACGCAACAGCTCGTTGATGCTGGTTTTGCTGCGGGTTTTTTCGTCCACCCGCTTGACGATGACGGCGCAGGAAAGTGCCGGATCCTGCGAGGTTTTCCCCGGTAGCGTCCCCGGCACAACTACCGAGTAGGCAGGCACGCGACCATAGCTGATTTCGCCCGTGGCGCGATCGACAATTTTAGTCGAGGCACCAAGGAACACACCCATCGAAATCACCGATCCTTCCTCCACAATCACGCCTTCGGCCACTTCGCTGCGCGCGCCGATAAAGCAGTTATCTTCAATAATTACCGGGTTGGCCTGCAGCGGCTCCAGCACCCCGCCAATGCCCACCCCGCCCGAGATATGGCAGTGTTTGCCCACCTGCGCGCAGGAGCCGATCGTGACCCATGTATCCACCATCGTGCCCTCGCCCACACAGGCGCCGACATTGATAAAACTGGGCATCAGCACTACGTTACGGTCAATAAACGCACCGCGGCGGATGATGGAGCCGGGCACGGCGCGGAAGCCCGCAGCTTCGAACTGAATCTCACTCCAGGCAGAGTTTTTAAGCGGCACTTTATCCCACTGTCCCAGCCCCATCAGCTCGTTCTTATTCATGCGGAAAGAGAGTAAAATCGCCTGTTTCACCCATTGCCTTACCTGCCACGCCCCACCGGATTTTTCGGCCACGCGCAAAGATCCGTCATCAAGCGCGGCGAGTATTTCTTCCACTGCGTCACGAACCTCACCACCCGTATCGGAGGTAATTTCCGCCCGGTTCTCCCAGGCTTTTTCGATCAGGCTTTGCGCGTGCTGCATCACATACCTCTGCTTGTATTCGTGGCGGAAAGGGCTATATAGCGACTGGAGAGGATTACTATGTTTATCGAGACCGAAGCAACCCCAAATCCGAATACGCTGAAATTCCTTCCCGGCCAGACGGTGCTGGGGGAGAAGACGGCGTTTTTCACCAGCCGCGAGAATGCGGAATCTTCGCCACTCGCCGCTGCCCTCTTCGTGCTGCCGGATATTCGCGCGGTGTTTTACGGGTCGGATTTTGTCACCGTCACCAAGACCGAAGCGGCAAGCTGGGACGTGCTGAAACCTCAGATTTTAACGACGATGATGGAACATTACCAGTCCGGCAATCCGCTGATGCTGGAGGCCGCGCCTAAGAGAGAATCCAGCCCGACTAGTTATTCGGACGACGAGCAGGAAATCGTCGAACAGATTAAAGAGCTGCTTGAAACCCGCGTGCGCCCGGCAGTCGCGCAGGATGGCGGGGATATCGTTTTCCATTCCTACAAGGAAGGCATCGTCCATCTGGAAATGCACGGCGCATGTTCGGGCTGCCCAAGCTCTACTGCAACGCTCAAACAGGGCATCGAGAATATGCTGAAGCATTATATTCCGGAAGTGGTGGCGGTAGAGCCGGTCTAGATTCTGCTTCTCGTTACTGCTTCTCGTTACTGCTTCTCGTTACTGCTTCTCGTCACCGCTTCACGCAGCTTTTGCCCTGCGTTTCCGCAATCGCTGCCAGCTTCGCAAACATCGCGGGCGAAACATCCACCACCACCGAAAGCCCGAGGCGGAGCGCCTCATGCGCAAGGGCGGCATTGCCCCCGCACTCAAGAAAAAGCGTGAATTTTTTCCCCGGAATCTCCGCGCGCAGCGCCTCTACCACCGCCAGCCAATAGCCCACGCCTGCCAGCGCCGCCGTGCCGGGCGCAGACACGAGTGCTACCTCGCCAGTCGCCCCGCGCAGCGCTGAAAGCGCTGCCTCACGCCCGTTGACGCTGATCATGGGCATGCTGATTCAATAGCGCGGCAATGCCCGGCAATTCCTTACCTTCCAGCCATTCAAGGAATGCGCCGCCTGCGGTAGAAAGATAGCTAAGCTCA
>CANHAG010000230.1 GCA_947458525.1 Rhodospirillaceae bacterium
ATATTCAGTAATTCTTGGATCCTCCGGTCGCTGTAAATTTTGCGCATCAGGAATTTGGTGGTCTGCATAGTGAATTTTCTTTGCTATGTAGGCACTTAACTTTTGTTCATATTGGGCAATGGTTTCGTCACTCACCAAATCTTTCACAGTGATGATGTGATGCCCCTCACGCAGCTTTTGCAAAATGACTTCAGGCGCATGATTATGTTTACCAAGGGTTCCGAGTAATTCCCGACCAGTTTCTTTCACAAGCTTCAATTCGGCATGCAATAATCTGGTAACGCTTTCAGACGTGTTGGCGGCGTTTTGTAAATGCCGAAAAACGATAGATTCGAGTGCAGTATTAACCGTCAGATTCACCAGTTCGTTCTGCCGTTTCTGGGGTGCGGGCTGGCCTTTCTTGCCAATATGCACTTCGGCCTCGCCATGCCAAAACTTTACGAATTCCGGAAGCGTTTGCGGTCGCCTCAATTGCTTCTGTTTGCCTAATAAACTGTCAAAAAATTCTTTCACTTTTTTACCTATTATGTGCCAATAAGCCGCATGACCATGCGCTTGAATTCGGTTTCGGTGATGCTGTGCCCATCCAGAACATCAAATACGGAAATGGGCTGCAGCCCTTCTCCTTGAATATAGATACGGGCGCAGATGGCGGTGGGATCCTCCGCATCGCGCAGAATCTGGCAGGGTGAACCCTCCCAGTCGTAATAGCCGATATAGTCCTCAAACCCGCCCATAGGCTCGTGCCTCTCTCAGTCACTACCTGCGCATTATAGCAGAGGATATTTACCAAAATGTTAAGAGTTGATGACAATATGCGGCCTGTGCCGCAGGCCTCGCAGAAACCACTGGATTTTCAGGCGCAAGCCGCGTAGAAGCCGCCCAGCCCATTTTTTATGAAGATTCGCGCCATGACCCAGCTACGAAATATCGCCATCATCGCCCATGTGGACCATGGCAAAACCACCCTGATTGACCAGATGCTCAGGCAGGCCGGCACCTTCCGCGCCAACCAGTCGGTCGCCGAGCGGGTGATGGACTCAAACGACCTTGAGAAAGAGCGCGGCATCACCATTCTGGCCAAATGCACCAGCATTCAGTGGCAGGATACCCGCATCAACATCATCGACACGCCGGGGCACGCCGATTTTGGCGGCGAGGTGGAGCGGATTTTGGGCATGGTGGACGGGGTGCTGCTGCTGGTCGATGCGGCCGAAGGCCCCATGCCCCAGACCAAATTCGTGCTGATGAAGGCGCTGGCACTCGGCCTGCGCCCCATTGTCGTCATCAATAAGGTGGACCGGCCCGATGCCCGGGTAGACGAGGTGCTGAACGAAGTTTTCGACCTGTTCGTGGCGCTGGATGCGAATGATGCACAGCTTGATTTCCCCGTACTTTATGCCTCTGGCCGCAATGGCTGGGCGGTGAAAGACCTGGGCGAGGAGCGCAAAACCCTCCATGTGATCATGGATGAAATCCTGCGCTATGTGGAACCCCCCGATGCCGACACAGACGCGCAGTTTGCCCTGCTTGTGACCATGATCGAGTCGGACCCCTTCCTTGGCCGGGTGCTGACGGGCAAGGTGGAATCCGGCACTGTTCAGGTGGGCACACCGGTCAAAGCCATGCGGCTGGATGGTTCCATCATCGAGCAGGGGCGCATCACCAAAATCCTCGCTTTTCGGGGTATTGAGCGCACGGCCGTGAACGAGGCCGAGGCGGGGGATATTATTTCCATCGCCGGGCTGACCGATGCCACCGTGGCCGATACGGTGGGCGCGCTGGAACTGGTACACCCGCTGGCCGCCAACCCCATCGACCCGCCCACCATGGCCATCACGATTGGGGTGAATGACTCGCCGCTCGCCGGCACGGAGGGCTCGAAAGTAACCAGCCGCATGATCCGCGACCGGCTGTTCAAAGAAGCGGAAGGCAATGTCGCCATCCGCGTGAAAGACACCGAAAACGGCGATGCGCTGGAAGTAGGCGGGCGCGGCGAATTACAGCTTGGCGTGCTGATTGAAACCATGCGCCGCGAGGGTTTTGAGCTTTCCGTCTCGCGACCGCGCGTGCTGTTCCAGCGCGACGAGGCGGGGCAGCTGCTGGAGCCGATCGAAGAAGTTCAGGCGGATGTGGATGAAGAATTTTCCGGCATTGTGGTTGAAAAACTCTCGCAGCGCAAAGGGGTGATGAGCGAAATGCGCCCGTCATCGGGTGGCAAGCTGCGGCTTAAATTCCTCATCCCCTCACGCGGGATGATTGGCTATCAGGGCGAATTCCTGACCGATACGCGCGGCTCGGGCGTGCTTTCGCGCCTCTTTCACGGCTACGCGCCTTATAAGGGCGATATTGCCGGGCGGCGCAACGGGGTGCTGATTTCCAACAGTAACGGCGTGGCGGTGGCCTATGCGCTGTGGAATCTGGAGGAGCGCGGGTTCCTCATCATCAACCCGGGCGACAAGGTCTATGAGGGCATGATCATCGGCCAGCATAGCCGCGATAATGACCTTGAGGTCAATCCGCTCAAAGCCAAGCAGCTCACCAATATCCGCACCACCAGCAAAGACGAAGCCGTGCGGCTGACCCCGCCGCGTGTGCCGACCCTCGAGCAGGCGATTGCCTATATCGAGGAAGACGAGCTGATGGAAGTGACGCCCAAATCCATCCGCCTGCGCAAGAAGCTGCTCGACCCCAACGAGCGCAAACGCGCCGAACGCGCCCGCGAATCCGCGAGTGCATGAGGGGCTTGAGTGCAGGAATAAAGCGGGAAGCGCGTCGCTAGGCCGAGGCTTTCTTGCCCTTCTTTTTCTTCGCGGCTTCGGCGCCGGCGGCGGCGACTTTGGCCGCATCAAACGTAATCGAGCCGAACCGGTCATTAAACCGCTCCAGACGCCCGGTTTTACGCAAATTCACCCCGCCTACCCAGGCCGGGTGGGTTTTGGGGTCCACATCAAGCGTCAGCACATCCCCCGCCTTGCCATAGGTCGAGCGGGTTTCAATGCGCGTGCCATCCGTCATCACGATGGTGATGGGGTGATA
>CANHAG010000231.1 GCA_947458525.1 Rhodospirillaceae bacterium
ATCATCTTCAAAGGTGATTCATCTTCTTTCTCTGGCACCAGTTCCGCGCGGTCGATCGTGAGGCTTGCCTGCTGCGAACGCGGCATCAGATAAATCACCCCACCAGATTCCTTGAACACGAACTGATAGGCGCGGGTCAACTGCTCTAATATCGCGCGCGCGGTACTGCGCCGCTCAATCACAAATCCATCAAGGCTTGCCTGCAGCGCGCTGCTGTTGATCGCGGTATCCGGTAAGCCAAGCTTGGTGAAAATTGATTCCACCACCGCCGCCACCTGCGATCCGCCAAGTTTTCCCTGCACCCAATGTCCGGTCACCCAGTTACGCCCATCAGACCAGACGGAGAGCAAATCCGGCCAGTAGGGATAAGGCCGCGCATCCCATGTCCATAAGAATTTATGCGTCACCATGGTGGAATTATTCCAGACCGATTCAGTGGCCGCAATGGCCTGACGCTGCGCCATGAAATCTACCCGCCCGCGTGAAAAACGCGGGTAAGCACTGGCGCTCGAGGAGGCATCAATAAACACGTTGGGCTCATTGGCGCAGCCATCCACGCTTGGGAACCCATATTCCGTAAACCAGATGGGCTTGCTGCCGGGCACCCAGGGCGTTGCCACATTATTCGGATTCACATGCGTATTATTCCACCACCAGGCGATATTTTTCCAGGCATAGGCCGGGGCAAGGATCGCCTTGGTCGTACGTGTCGCATCCGTATAATACCAGTCATACCCTTCACCGCTTGTCCAGCCCGCTTCGATTGCGGCGCGGTCATAGCCGGTTTGCGGTGCATCGGTGAGGGGAAAATACGCATCAATCCCGATCATATCAATCGCGCTCGATGCCCAGAGCGGGTCAAGATTATACCACCCGCCCGTGGTGTGGTGATATTCCGACCAGTCTGCCGCATAGGTTACTTTTACCAAACTTCCCAGCGTTGCTTTTACATTTGCCGCAAGCGTAATAAGCTGGCTCACGGCCGGAAACACCCCAGCTCCGCTGGTGATTGCCGTGATATCCCGCAGTTCCGTACCAATCGCAAACGCATCAATCTTCCCTGCCATTAATGCGGCATAATGCTGAATGAAACGATTATACCCATTCGCACGGGTGAAAAAATTTGGTACGGTCGAGGGCGCCCCGGTAATAAATCCACGCCAGGGTTTTCCCGGTAAATCAACCAGCAGCATGGGGTAGAAAAATATCTTATAGCCCCGTGCGCGCAATGCCGCTACCAGCCGCACAAGGCTGGCATCATCCGGCGTGCCGCCATAGCGCGGCAGATTGTTCTCATACCCCACGCGCCGCGCGGTTGCGCGCGTATAGCCCGCCACACTCCATAGGTTCGGCGTTGTTGACACCGCATCCGAATATTCCACGCAGGGAAAAATTTCGCAGCTTGCCGTATCAAGACTCGTAGCAAACCAGTTCACTACCAGCCCCACCCATTCAAGGTTTGGAAATGTCTCTTTCATCTGATCAAGCGCTACCGTCACATTGGCCTGACCCGTCGGGGTATGTGCGTTCATCGGGCTTTGTGTGCCCTGCTGCGCCCAGACACCATTCACATACTGCCCGCCAAGCTTATAGCCAATCGTGGTGTCATACACGAACTCACCCGAGCCGGGAATGAGCATCAGCGATTTCACCATCGCTTCCACCGGCGCATCCCCCACATCTTTCTGGAGTGCTTTGCGCGTTACCTCAAAACTGAAATTGGGAATACGGTTGCCAAAAGCCGCGAGTGGAAAATCCTCAATCACCACATAGGCCAGGCCGCGATAGGCGGGCACTTTCCCTACCCCATACACCGCTTCCATCGCCGGATCGGGAAGCTGCGTTTCCGTACCCAGATAAATCCGGTAGTTGCCCGTGCTCAGATCCAGCAGCTTCGCATCAGCCCAGACCCGGTCAAGGCGCGTGATCTCGCCCTCCGCTATCGCAATGGCGAGTGTTACAAAATATTGATAGGTCGTTTCAGTAGTCGTGCGCTGGCTCGAGCCGCCACCGCCCCCCACTCTGCCCCCTTTGCCACCGCCACTGCGAATGGTTGCCGTCGTCGCCACCTCTTTAATAGGGCGCGACCAGATGACGTTGCCCGCAATTCTCACTGAGCCGTACACCTGCGGAATCATTCGCCCATAGGTCGAAGTCTGCACTGCCAGATCCTCAAGCCGCGCACCTTCATGGTGGCGGCGCGCACTTCCGCCGCTACTGCGTGATTCAATGGCGGTGCCCGCTATGCGCCCGAGTTGTGCACCCATTGTGGGCGCGCCTACCGTACTGCCGATCGCAGTACCTACCGCTGTTAATACAATAGAAGCCATGCCGATATGCTCTCATGTTGCAGCGCACGACAAGTTGAGGGAATCCCTCGCTTTGCGGGCGAATGTTAACGATTAATTAATGTTTTTTAATTATAGTGAAACTATGGCCAGCGCAGACCTCGCAGTGACCGGGAACGCCTCGCCAATCTCAGTAAAAAACCTGATGATCGGCGTGGTGGCGCTCACCGCCTTTTTTGTAGCCGGTTGCGGGGAAGCCGAAATCGCCATGCCAGAGGCAGAGCTTTCCGTCCCCAGGCTCGGGCTTAATCCTGAGAAATTTCCGGTAACGCCTGACCACCTCGCCGTTGTGCAGTTGCGTTTCAGCGACGAAGCTCACGCCACGCCCTACCGCGTGGAACTGATGAGAACCAGAGGCGCAAACAAAGGCTATGCCTTACGTTCCGAGGTGTATGAAAGCGACGACAAAAAAGGCAAAATCCATTTCACTATCGCCAAACAAAAAGAATATGAATGGTTCGTCGGGTTTCAGGGTCGTTGGGAATTTTAGATTGGCAGCCGGTAAACCCCCGCAATCGCCTTCTTCCAGCTTTCATCCAACCGGTGCTCAATGACTTTGCGTGCAGGCGCATAGGCGTGAATCATGCCATATTCCCCCTCTACCGGATAATCCGTCACCAGAGCGAGATGCTGCGCCCGCCCGTCAATCGCCAGCAATATCACATTCCCCACAGCCAGCTC
>CANHAG010000232.1 GCA_947458525.1 Rhodospirillaceae bacterium
GAGCAACCAGCGGTGGGTGCCGCGCCCATTCAGTTCGGCGCATACCAGCTACAGATGGTGAAGGCGGAAAAACTTCCCGGCCCGAATTACGAAACGCGCAAAGCTACATTCCGCATCACGCGCCACGGTGAATTTATTGCTGAGCTTGCGCCTGAAATCCGCCATTATCCGGTGCGCGGCATGACTACCTCGGAGGCGGCGATTCACTCACGCCCCTGGCGCGATCTTTATCTGGTGATGGGGGAATCCACCCTGGGCGACACGCAGGAACCGGCGATTGGCCTGCGCATGTATGTTACGCCCTTCCAGCAGATTCTATGGCTCGGGTTTCTGATGATTGGAGTGAGTGGTCTCGTGAGTTTTCTTGCAGCATTACGGCGGAGCAAGGCATGATGCGCCGTTTCATCCCGCTGCTTATCTTCACCGTCTTTGCGCTGATTGCTGCGGTAGCGCTGCTGAAGCGCGAGCACCCTGACATGCCGGATGAAACGGCAGCGCGCGCCCTGCCCGCCTTGCCACTGGTGGCGCTTGATAATCCTCTACAGCCATTTACTGCCGCGGAATATCGTGGCACGGTAATGCTTCTCAACGTCTTTGCTTCCTGGTGTCTGCCCTGCCTTGAGGAAATGGGCGAGCTGCAAGCACTGGCGGAGCGGTTTCCTGACCTCGCAATGCACGGCATGGTCTGGAATGATTCGCCGGAAAACATCCATGCATTTCTTAGAAAACATGGCAATCCCTTCACCCATCTGTGGCGTGATACAACCGGGCAGAGCGCCATCGCGCTGGGCTTACGCGGCGTGCCCGAAACATACCTGATTGATGCGCGCGGCAGGATTATTTACCACCTGCCCGGGCCGCTCGATGCCGCTACGCGCGAAGATATTCTCACCCCCCGCATCGCCCGGGCATTGGAGGATAAAGATGCGCGGTAGGCTGATAATCACCCTTGCGCTTACCCTCATGTTTGCCGCTGGTGCGCAGGCGCTCGTCACCGAGCCGCCGCTTGAAAACCCCACCCAGGAAGCGGTGGCGCAGCGCCTGTTTCATGACTTGCGCTGCGTGGTATGTGCGGGCGAGTCGCTCGCTGAATCCAATGCGGCGCTTGCGGTACAGATGCGCGCAGAAATCCGCCGCCGGGTAGGTGCAGGCGAAGACGCGGAAGCCATCCGCGCCTATTTCAACGCCCAATATGGCGACACGATTCTGATGCGCCCGCCGCTGGATGCGCGCACCCTTCCCTTGTGGCTTGCGCCTCTCTTTTTCCTCGCACTTGGCGCTGCATTCATCATGAGGAGGTGGCGGTGATTTTCTTTCTTTTTCTACTCTTTGCCGTAGCGCTTGCCGTGGCCGCGCTGGTCGCAGGCCCGGCCTTATCCACACCCCAGATGGGTCGTCGCACGCGTATCCTCCTCACTCTCCTCATGTTTTTCCTGCTCGTCCTGATGCCGATGGCGCTGTACATTCTGCTTGGCATTCCGCCGCTGGCCTTGGTATAATCGCAGTTCTCGAGGAAAGGGGAGTTAACTTATGCAAACCCAGCGTATTTTACTGGTGGTGACCTCATCCGACCGGATGGGTACCGCGCCTGAACCTACCGGCTTCTGGCTGGAGGAAGTGGCCGCACCTTACTATGCGTTTATTGACGCGAAATGCGAAGTAACCATTGCCTCGCCCCTTGGTGGCAAAGCACCGCAGGATCCGCGCAGTCAGGGGGAGGACAGCCAGACCGCCTCCACCCGCCGTTTCGCGGCCGATGTGAAGGCACAAAAAGCGCTCGACCATACGCTGAAACTTTCAAGCCTTGATACGGCGGATTATGACGCAGTATTTTTCGCCGGCGGGCACGGCACCATGGAAGATTTTGCTAAAGACCCCTCCGTCAAAACCTGCGTGGAAAGTTTCTGGAAACAGGGCAAGATCGTAGCTTCCGTCTGCCATGGTCCGGCCTGCCTGACACAGTCGCTGAACACGCGCGGCGAACCCATCATCAAAGGCCGCCGCTTCACCTGCTTCACCGACAGCGAAGAACGCGCAATTGCGCTCGATAGATATGTGCCCTTCCTGCTCGAATCGCGCCTGCGTGAACAGGGCGGCATTGCCGAAACGGCTGAGAATTTCAAAGCGCATGTGGTGGTGGATGGCCAGTTGATTACCGGCCAGAACCCGCCCTCTTCCATCCCCGTGGCCGAGGCGATCATCTATCAGCTGCGAATGAAGCAGGCAGCGTAAATTACGCAGACGGGCTTGGGGTTTTCGAAAAAAACCACTCTCCAGCTTGCAACCTTGGCTGATTCGTTCTATATCTAGAATCGGATGTACTGCCGGATCGCGTGCAGGTGCTATCGCTCCGCGACCGACTATCACCTCAACGGGAGCTGTCCCTGTCCTTTGCCCGAGGCGTTGGACATATGGCGCCCACCTGACCAGACGGGTCACGGGAGGATATGGCGACCCACGGTTCCGGCGGTCATTCATTGGTTCTTTTACCTCTTCCTGATGAACGAAAAACCCACCCTCCGCGCTTCGATGCTCGCCCGCCGCATGGCGCTATCAGCGCTGGAAGCCGGTCGCATGGCGCAAGCAGCCGCCAGGCATTTTGCCGATCACCCGATCCTGATGGATGCGAAATGCGTAGCCGGCTACGCCGCCATGCGGGGAGAGCTCAATGTATTCCCCATCCTCGCCACACTGAGCCTGCGCGGCAGGATGCTGGCTCTACCGAAACTCACCAGCGAAACCGTGCCACTTGAATTCCGCCACTGGCAGCCGGGGGAGGCGCTCATTCCCCATGCGCTGGGGATGAAAGAGCCCGCGCCCGAAGCCGCCCCCGCCGCGCCCGATCTCATCCTTGTGCCACTCTTGGCGTTTGATGCATCTGGCCATCGGCTGGGCTATGGCGGCGGCTATTATGACCGCACGCTGGCGGCACTGCGCAAGGCAACCCACCCGCCGCTCGCCATCGGTGTGGCGTATGGATTTCAGGAAGTCCCCTCCCTGCC